>NZ_WKDB01000104.1:0-16580 GCF_021606215.1 Pseudomonas sp. PA-5-4B
CTACTAAAGACTATGTGGTTTTCGATGGTAAACTTCACCGTCGTGAAAAAATAAGGCAAGCGCTAAACGATGACCTCGCTGACTGATACTTCTGAAGCCGCAACCGAAACTCCTGCGACTTTGTCTTCGCTAGCCCCTAACCCAATTTTCAACTTCAGTCCATCGGACACTTTTGCCATCGTTGCAATGCAAGTGGCAAAGGGCAAAAAAGTTGAGCACCGTCGCATCGAAATACCAGAGCAGTTCCACGCCTGTCCTATTTTTCGTGCTCAACTTCATTATTTCAACAGCGGCGAATGTAAAAGTAACTCGCTCACAGACGCATACCATAGGATTTTGAGATTTAATATCCTTGCGGAATGGGCAGTAACCGAGTATCCACATGCTAAAGTATTACCTGCGGCAGTCATGCAGGATCTGGGACACCATTTGCGTACGGTGAAAAAATCTCAGTTGAATACCATCTGCGTATACATGTCAATTTATCGCACAGCCTTCGATAATTTCCTAGACCATGCATATGGCAATCCAGCCTTAGCCGACGCGGCTGCAGCTGTGCGTGAAGCTGTTGTTTACATCCCATCTGTTTCAAACCGCGCCGGTCAAGCAACTCCAAGCTTAGGTCAGATTACTAATCAGCCTGAAAAAGATGAATTGAAGATTGTGAGATCGACGATTCATTTTTGCTGCCGTTTTCTCCACGAGATGAATGAGCAGCGTCTGGAGTTGCTCGGCGATGAAAATGTCATGCGCCAACTTGCCATTATGCTTAATGAATGTGATGGCGATTACGAAAAACTTAGATACAGCACCACCAAGACAACCCGCAGCACTGTCTATAAAGCTATTGCTGGTGCAATTTTGGAAAGCGGCAACCTCCGCCTTAAGGAGCGACTTCTCCATAATCGTACAGAATTCAGCTACGATCAAATCGAAAACAACTCGGCTCTGACAATTGAGGAGGCGAATCGTCTGATCAAATCGGGCCTTCGTGTAACCGGGTCGTTGGACATATACCCCGAGAATAACGCTCACAAGTTGCATTTCAATAACATCGACTATCTGTATCTTATAAAGCATACGCCCTGCGAAGAGGTTGCATTTGCATGGCTGCTAGCCACAGATAGGGTACAACTATCTGGCGTCACGGATATGCGACAAGGGGATTTAAGAATTACCCCAAGTGTCGCCTCGCCTATTTACACCAAGAATCGGAGCGAACAGTCAATTCGCGACGTACCGATGCATTACTCAAAGTCTATGCAATATCATGCTTATGCTGTATTTGACGAATTGAAGACCAGCTTCTATAGGCGCTTCCCCGAAACTGGCGATTTTATGTTCGATCTGCCAGTGACAGGCAACCTTCAGGGCGTCGACAGCGTGCTGTATAGACCCTTAGTAATGGCCGCTTTCCCACAAACGCTACAATATCAGTGCTTATACAAAGAAGATTCTGAGATAGAGACTTTCGCGGATATCGTACGCCGTGTTGCCATGAACAACCGCCCTATCTGGGACAATAAAAAGCGGCGACATGAAAATGCTGCGCTGGGTATCACCGGTGAGAATCCTACCCCTGCTAAGCGGCAGACAATCAGTATCACTGCAATCGCTCAATCGCGTGCAATCCTTGACACTGATGGTGGCAATCCGGAAAACGAGGCGTTTGAAAAATATTCCCAAGAAGTGGTCGGCGCCGATGCGACCGCCCACTCCCCTGGAGTAAAACAGGTTGTATATTTGAATTCCAGCGAGACTAAATATCGCCTGAATAAAAGAGCATTGTTCGCAACGAACGTCGGACACCTTATGGTAGAAGATGCGCGCAAGGTACAAGCAGCTATTCGCGACGAAGCCCTGATTAGCGTCACAGATCTAAAAGTAATGCTTGGTTGGGCGCTAGAAAAAGACGACACCAGCGAAATGGAAGAGTTTGACGCACTGTTGCTTTCTGCTCAACGTGCCGGCTATACGATTTCGCCTTTTGGACAGCTTGAAAAAGATAGCAAGACATTCATCATTACGAATGCCATTACTGCCGCATTGCTTATGGGTTACCGAGATGAATGCATTACCCAGATGAAGAATCTCTCCGTTGAGGATGAGTTAAAAGCTTTCTCAATCGCGATGCAGGCTGCATACACGGAAGAAGCTCTTGAAAAATTTGACATCAAAACCATCTCGGAGGGAATGGAGATGCTGAAGAAGTACACCTTCCCTACTCCGGTCATCAGGTAAATAAGCGATGCATAATACTGAGGCTAAAACCCTGACTTCTCCGCTAATCACCATGGCGACAGAAGATCCTGAAAAACAGAATAAATTTGGAGATGAATTATTTCAAATCCAAGATCCACAGACTGGCCTATTTTATACCGTCAGCTTCGTGTGGAAATGCTCCATGCAGAAAAGGCTATATGCGCAAATGTACTTCATGGCGGGCGATATTTCCCGAGGTTATGCAGACGATAAAGGCCGCATTGTTGTAAGCAGTCTTTCAAGCGCCCGACAAGAAATTGCGTACCTACGCGAGATTTGTGAGTATTGGGAAGTAAATTTCCCAAATCGGCCTCTCCAGTCCCTTTCAAGACTCGAGATACAAATGATGCTTCGTACCCTCATGGTTAAGAAGGAGAACAATGGGGTCGGAGGCATGATTCTTGGTGTCTCTACAATGACTATGGTTTGCAAAATCATTGATCGCACGAACAATTTGCTTCATTCCGGAAAGCTGGTGGACGGCGTCACTCATCGAATGACCGGCCCGTTCAAGAAAAGCACAATGGAGCCTTTGCTCAATGAGCTTGAAGTCGATTACGCGACCTGGAGTAAGGGAGGGAGTTACGGCTCTATACCCATGACTTGCGCCTCGTTGATGCTTGCGGAAGCTATTACCCAAATAGAATCAGATGAGGCGAAAATCGCGTCCATTTTTTTCACGCAATGGCGCGATGAAAAAACCAAAATTTCCAGTTGGTTTGGTGAGAAAGACCGACTCGCGCTGTATCGACGAATGCAGTCTCCAGATTATGTATTGTCCAGATTTGAAAGGGGCTGGGCAGCGTCTGCCGCGAAACTTGGAGCAGCCATTGATATAGCGACCAAAGCGCATCACGCGGCCTTACCTTGGAAAACGCAGGGAGAGCTCAGCGACTTTTGCGCCGAGCTTACAAAGGCCGCGCTGGTTGTTATCACGCTACTGAGTGGATTTCGGATCGTTGAAATCAACGGAATGCGGCTTAAAGATTACCAACAAGAACCAGATGGATCTTGGTGGTTCACATCCGAGAATCCTAAAACAGAATCAGGATTTGCTCACCCCAGGTCTCTGCACGGGCTTGCCGCAGAAGCAGCAACGCTTATGAAGAACTTATCGGCAGTTGATACCGACAAATTTGACCTGCCTTTACTGCACCGCGCATATAGGTCGGAGGGCTTCTTCGTAGCGCGCGGTATTGGCAAATTCAGCGATGAACACTGGCTCGCTGATGCAGGTTTTACAACCAACGGCTTGAGGAAGTGGTTTAAGGCGTTCTACCAGATCTTTGTGGTAGAGAAATATCCTGAAGCCGGCGCAATTCATAGTGAAGTATCGCCCCACCAAGCGCGTCATACCTTCGCTGAATTTGCCCTGCGCAGATTTGATGGCAATGTCATGGAAAAGATTCGTGAGCATTTTCGCCATTCTTACGGCTCATTTCATACCCGACGCTATACCCGAGAAAAGCTCAGTGAATCCGTTCGAATCAGTATGGAACGCGATTATGCCAAAGAGATAATGGGGCGGATTGCTAATGGCAAGCTGGACGACCGCTTCTATGGGCCGGCAGCAAAACGCATTGATAAGGAAATGGCGGAGATTTCGGTACTCACGGGTACCGAATTCGATAATCGCTTGAATGAATTGGCGAATGACTTTGTTCGGTTTACCGCGTTTGAATGGGGCTACTGCGCTTTACGTGGTAATGAACAACATATCGCCAAATGCCACGACCCAAAAACCGGCATCCCTAACGTCGACCAGCGCAGCGCGCCAGAAGTCTGTGCGGGCTGCCCACATAGCATGAACAATAATCTGCAGAAGCAGGAGCTTGAGCGCACGGCAATCTCGCATCAATTCATTGCAGAAAATCACCCCCTCAAGGCAATCGGGAATATGAGCGGTGAAGTCGTTCGTAAAATTGAGCGCCGGCTGGAAGAAAAGGTACTGGCATGAAATTCAGTCTTAGCCAGTATTCCAACGTTGCAGCAGCGCCCGAAGTACCTGAATGGGTTAACTCGACAACGAAGCGAAACCTTTTTCACCAGGTGTGCAAGGCATTTGAAAATATCAAGACATTGATGGAGGCCGGCGACAATCTCGGCATCAAAGACCGAAGGATTGTGGCTCGTAACATTGCCAAGGACAGCGGCGTTCACGACAGCTTGCTGAACAAACGCCGGCAGCCGGAAATCCACGACCTGATAGTACAAAAGAATGCGGAGCTCGAAGAACTGTGGAGCAGTCTCTCAGCGGCCAGATACACCTCAGGAAGAAAGCGCACAAAGAAGGTAATACAGAGTGAACTTCGCTCTCAAACAGCCGAGATTGAGCGCCTTACCAACCTTCGGCTTTCTGAGGCCCTCACGGAGGCCATATCCAACCAGATGGTTGATAGCCACCGAAGCCTCATAACAACCATCGAATATCTGAAAGCTGAGAATGCCGAGCTTCAGATCCGCAATGGCGAATTGAGCAAGCAGCTTCGTCAGATGATGAAGGCGCTCAACAATATCAAAAGCCAATAGTCATAATTCCGCAGCACTAAGATACTCGGAATAGCTCTATGGTTGTTTACAAGCCTATAGAGCATATAAACATATCAATACAGCTGGAGAGTCTGCATAGCAGCGTCTTGCTCAAAGCGGCCTCCATCGCATCGGAATAACTTCTGGGATGAATGGCGTTTAGGTAACAACGTATAAACACAACCACGCCCATCAGCCGCAATTGATCGATTTCCGCTCGATAATATGAATGGCGTGTCCACATGAAGCGCCGCACCATC
Organism: Pseudomonas sp. PA-5-4B; assembly: GCF_021606215.1. NCBI lineage: Bacteria > Pseudomonadati > Pseudomonadota > Gammaproteobacteria > Pseudomonadales > Pseudomonadaceae > Pseudomonas > Pseudomonas sp. PA-5-4B. The sequence continues at coordinate 5,052 of NZ_WKDB01000104.1, forward strand.
TTGAGCAAGAACGCGCCCCGAAACGTTTTCGTCACATCAAGATATTTCAATCGGCCAGTCTGGATCAAGTATACGACTCGTATAGGTAAGCGCTAGGCGCGTTACCCCAACCTTCAATACAATTGATAATTCAATGCGGATAATTGACTCTGCATAGACGACAGGAGAATAAACATGCGGGTTCCTATCTATCCCGTAGATCTTAATCCCGGCAGCGGGTTTACTAGGATTGCAGAATCGTTAAAGCGCGATTGGCCAGGTGAAAAGGCAATCGAGATCTCCGAGGCGCAGAATCTGCTCGCCAAGTGCTTAGGGTATTCTGATTACCGTCAGGTCAGATCAACAACGCCAGCTGAAGGCGCGGCCTATCCGTCCCTAGCAACCGTGGTAGCCCACTGCATGAAGACCCTTTCTTCTGAATTGATTGGTGGTGGTCGGGCTAAATTTTTCGACCTCGGTCGACTTCAGGCGCAGGTTACCGATTGGCCATTCTTGCAATTAAGCGTCTACCGTGACCATTACGGCCACTCTGATAATCATGTGGTCAGCCAGGCAGTAAATGCCGAACTAATTGAGGCGTTCTTGTCCGCTCAGAAGACTAGGCCTACCCAAGGCACCACCGAACTCTCCATTGAGACACTTCAGTCAATGACTGGGCATAAGCCGGCGAACTTGACCTTGGTGTACGCGGAAACTTCGATGGGCGCATGTCTCGATGAATCGTTTGATAGTGACATTCATGATTCAGCTTTCCCTAATGGAGAATCGGTTGAGTGCGGGACATCAACCCATCGGACGCTCCATTGAGCATTTAAAAATCTTTGACTGAGTGCAAAATCGCCCGTTCGCATCTCTGCCCGGGCGACTTCGCATGATGCGCGCAGGGCAAACGCAGCCGTTGCTTACTGATTTGAGCATCGCTCCGTACCGCAATAGGAACGCAAACAGGTTTAAAACAATTATTCAAAGCTACGGTGGGAATTCCCGGAATCGTATGAGTGTCGACTTCAAAACCCGCATCGTCTCTCACCGGAATATAAAATTGACGACTTCAAGCCCATGTGTGGCCTTGCACGGACGACAGGCAGCGTAATTTGAAAGCTTGGGTATACAATATGCGGCCCTGATTTGTAGTTCGATCAATAATGAAAAAGCTGCTTTACGTATTAGCCCTGTCCTTCTCCACTATCAATCCTGCCCTTTCAAATCCCCCCTCCACCTTCTCCGAAGCCAAAGTCATAGCCAAGCAGAAGGTTTATCTAGATCAGGCAAATAGCACTGAAGGCGACCTGTACTGCGGCTGCAAATGGACTTGGGTCGGTAAGTCTGGTGGTCACATTGACGCTGACTCCTGTGGACTTCAAGCCCGTAAGCAAGAAACCCGCGCGGAGCGTACTGAGTGGGAACACATTGTTCCAGCATGGACTTTTGGCCATCAGCGACAATGCTGGCAGAGCGGTGGACGCGAATACTGCGTCAGCAATGACCCTGTTTTTAAGGCAATGGAAGCCGATCTGTTCAACCTCTACCCTGCGGTTGGAGAGGTCAATGGCGACCGCAGCAATTTCAATTATGGAATGGCTACCCAGGTCGCACCACAGTATGGACAGTGCAAAACCAAAGTCGATTTCGAGCAGCGGACGGCTGAACCCCGAGACGAAGTGAAGGGTTTGGTAGCAAGGACAACCTTCTACATGTTCGACCGGTACAACCTTAATATGTCTCGCCAGCAGCAACAGCTATTAATGGCATGGGACAAGCAATTCCCAGTTACCTCCTGGGAACAGGAGCGAAATAAACGTATCACCGCGATCATGGGGCATCCCAACCCTTTTGTGACTCAAGAACGCAGTTGGACTCAGGGCTATAAGACTGTGGGCGACGGAGTAGCCATCGGCCTTACGGCAAAGTCGGTGCAATCACAAAAACCGACATCGGTTTCCCGCTCCACATCAGTTGGTAGCATCATCGGCAATAGTAAAAGCCATGTTTACCATCTACCTGAAGGTTGCCCAAGCTACGACAAGGTGTCCTCGAAGAACCAGGTAACCTTCGACTCAGAATCCGCTGCTAAATCTGCGGGCTACCGAAAGGCAGGGAACTGTAAATGAAACAGCAGACTGAATGACCACGACAAACGAATACACTGCCCCGTTCCTACAATCCGGCGACACGGCAGTTCTCTTCGACGGCACATGCAAGCTCTGCAACGGGTGGGCTAGGTTCATCATCCAATATGACAAGGCTCACCGAATTCAGCTCGCTGCGGTTCAGTCGCCTGAGGGCCAAGAGCTTTTGAGGTGGGCCGGACTGCCGCAGGACAAATTCAACACCATTGTTCTCATCTCAAACAACAAGGTGTCCATACGTTCTGAGGCGATGTTCGAGATTTTAGGTCGCCTAAATGCCCCGTGGCGCTGGCTCACGGCTGCACGTGTTGTACCAGCAGCAACGCGAGATTGGATGTACGACAAAATCGCGGTAAATCGCTATCGGTTGTTTGGTCAGTACGACTCCACCCACCTTCCAGCGGCAGATCACGATAAGCGCTTTTTGAAAGCAAACGTCGCATTGGTTCACTAGACCTCAGATTCAGGCGTCAGAGTCGGTGATATATGATCGAACGCATGGTCTTTTCGCTTTCCACTTTACAGATATCGCGAATGCCTTCTATTGCTGAAGGGGGCCTTCGCGTCTCTGCAGCAACTGAACAAAAAATCCTCGCTCCAGCTCAAGTTTCACCAAAACACACCGTTTTCAATTGTATATACACGGTGAGAAATCAGCCTTGACCCAATCAATGCCTTCATCCATTCAGATTCTGCGGGGAGCGATATCGTTTCCCGACACGATCCTGGGCAACCGTCAGCGGAGAACCTGGGAACGACTGATTAGTTACATTGAGTCATCCGACTCACCTTCCGCATTCGATAAGGCAGCATCCTACGTCGAAGGCTATGTGCACGCGCTCGTCGATAGTGACCAGATCCACGTTTCTATCGAACGAGATCTGTTGATCATCGAAACGGTCGACGCCTGGCGATGCACCCGTACCGAATCGAACACTTCGCCTTATCTGAACGCCCCAGGAAAACCATGACTTCCTTTTTTAAACGCTACGCCGACGGCGGAACATCAGACCTACACATCCATATGCCGCAGCGTCTTCTGCCCACGACCGTCAGTCATTGTCCCATCGAGGTCTTAGTGGGCCACTGGGAAAAGTATCTCGTAGATCCCTCCTCCGCTCATGAGCATTGTCCATGGGCAGCGCGATTCGTTATGGGCATGCCCGTGCCAACCTGGTCGCGCGGGCTTGAATGGAACATCGGACAGAAGTCTCGCTTCATCTCAGCAGTATGGTCAGGTGGGGATCTGGGGAGCTACCTCACGAATGACTGGTACGAGCCAGAGATCGCTGGCAGGGCATTGGCCGAAAACAGCGAGATTCTGGTTGATGGTCAGCAACGGCTTCACAGCCTTGAAGAGTATTTCTTCGACCGCCTTGCAGTCCCAGACGCGCAAGGACAGCCGAGGATTTGGTCTGAGCTCGGCAACGGCGAAAGGAGACGCTTTCTGTCGACGATCTTTACCCATGTCAGGGTGTCGACTGGTGACGAGGTGGCATTGCGCGGGACATACGATCTTTGCGCGCTGGGCGTAGTGCCTCGGTCATTTGATCAACGAGCTGTTCGGTAACTTTTAATCAAGGCGGTCGGGCGTATCCCTTCGGGATCGGCTGTCGTAAACCGAGCCCCGCTATGCTGGGTCTCGGCCCTTCGGGCTTCCATCCTTACGCTTTTCGACCATCCTGGCCTGCGCGCTCCGCTTACTTGGAAAACCTTCATCAGATTTCCTAGACAACCAATTATATCTAATCGAATCACTAAATGTATGAACCGCATATAGTAAGCCGGCCAAAATGAGCTCTACATTAAAGAAATTTAGAGCTATAAGTTTCATCCCCCATTACCATATGTAACAGATAGGCAAATACATCATCATTAGACCTAGAATTGAAAAGATCAAACAAATTTGGATTAACAAAAAACCTCACCAGCACCTTCCGTGCAACCTCATCACAGTGTGATGCAAGCACGTCGAGCTCTGGAACACTTTTATCAAGAACATCCCCATGTACCGCCATAGATCTGACCGTATAAGCTTTTTTAGTAAGACGATATATCTCCAATCGCTCAAATGAAGTTCCGCCGATAAAAAACGCAAGTCGCTGTGAAAGCTGATGAGCAAGCTCAACTTTGTCCGTGCTAAAAATAGATTCAAATAGACTGCAGTAGCTGGAAATTTTAAATCCTAAGTCCCTGTGATTCCTGGCTGCTTGCAAATGCATCATTGCAATATTTATACGCCCTCTGGACTTCCGCAGCCCCGTTCTCGCAGGCATTGCCTGCTCACGAATACTTTCCACAGCAACAGGACTATTCTCTAAGAGAGAGCTCAAATCCCGACTGGACAACTTCAAATCTAAATTCCCACCTGTAGCCGCCGAGTTAAAAACTGGCAAACAATTGACAGATGTGATATCAGGTTTTTTCTGAAGAGCAAAAGCTTGCTGACAGTTGACACTATTATCAACTCGTATCCAGAGCTCAACCAAAAAGCTTTGAACCTCGCGAAGAAAATCAGTTAATTCATCATCAATATTTATTGGCTCCACATACTTTCTAACTGAATACAACACCGGGCGACCTGAAACTAAATGTGTATACTCCAGCACTCCAATATTAAGTGCATGGACGCGACCGATCAGATTTTTAATATATGCAATATCATTTGTTAGAACCAAACCACCCTCGAACCCCACACTCGTTGAAACCTTACCTTCAACGATTAGATAGTCCAAAGCCGTGACAAAAACAATTTCCACCTCACTTTCTCGCATTTTCATTATTTACCCAGCACAACTATTTAAATTAGGGCGCCAAACCATCATTACCGCTTCGAAGGTTCAGGGCACTCGTGAACTGTATTCATTCTTTCAGGTGACGTCTAGGTATATATAACATAACTTTACTAATCCGATAAAACTAAAGTTTCAGCCAAAAGAAAAATCAGCTTTGCTGATCGATATTCTGAATCTAACCCCAACTCTCTCTCCAGTCATTATCGTACTCAGCACCCCGGCAGAGCACTTTCCTGTTTAACATCGTCAGTTGTGGATCCGAGGTGACTTGAATGGTCGACTCGCCCTGCTTTCATCCCCCCTGCACGCCGGTCGTGCCTAGGTCGTACCAAATCAGAGCTTCCAGCATCATGCTCTCCGACGCTACTGATATATGACTTAAGCTACTCCCGCCTAGACATTACCAGCTGCTCCCACATACTGGTCTCAAATCATTCAGATGAGGCTAGGCTAATGGGATGGATTTTTTGGAAAGACAATCGCCCTGCCTGGGTGCAGACAGAAGAACGTGAGTTCATCAAGGCGGTGAACAGCCTGAAAACTCTGCAGACTACCCCCAGAGGCGGTATGAGAATCGACCCTGAAGAACTCAGAGATCAGATCCTTACGTCACGAGAAAGGTACAAAGCACTGGTGAAGAGGTAGCGATGCCGCAGGGTCAACTGGCTTGGTATCTTAGCTCAGCTGTTCAAGCAGGGGCGGTATTATTGCGTGCCCTGCGGGGAATGCCTGTCGTGAACCCAGCCTTGGCAAAGCCCGCGTCTCGGCCATTGGGCTTCCATCCTGCGCTCCGCTTGCCATGCAAACCCAACCGCGTAATCACCGCGCCCGGCTCTAGCAGTTACGCTCCGCGCACAAAACCCGCAGCGTAAGAAAATCTGCGTGAGCATTCGCACCTGCAAGTTCAATACAGATGAGGGCAAATCGGGCAGGCGCCACTGTGAAGGTTGGGCAGGAGCAGGGAGCGCTGACTTGCGGATGTCCAGACGCTACTTGGGATCGTAGGACGACTATGATGCAGGGCAGCTTGAGCGAGACTCAAGGTTGACTAGGAGCCCTTCCTTTCTTTCTAGCCTGCAACACTTCAACGTCAGGCAATAGCATACAAGTTTATATGGCAGTCGACTGAAACCTGTTACGCAAATTATAGTGGAGGGTGGGAATGGTTGGCTACCTATCACCGAGGTGATAGACCAGGGAGAAATTTGGTTTCCAAAAAAAATGCTCAGGTAGTTTATAAACCGTGCGCATTGCCCGAAATGATGCCTCGTTTGCAAAAATTAACCTTCATGCGCTGCGATGATGTGTCTTGCTCGTTCAAAAAGCTCATCGTATGTCACTATCTCGGGGTGGATTGTATTTCTACGGAATAACTCGAAGCTCCTGAGATGCTCACGATTGACGCCGTGCTCGCCAACAAACTGCTGTAGGGAACCAACCACCACAAATGCTCTCGGAGAGTAGTTGAAAACCTCTTCAGCGGTGGGATTACCGTTGTCGTCAGTCAGCCGCACGGACGCCATCAGAGTGTCTGCTGCGAGCGCGACAGTGCCCTGTATTTGAGCGACTGCGCCTGCGAGCTCATCCGAGGGCGCCCAACAGCCTTCTCGATACGACCTGCTCTTTAATAGGCGAGTTTTATGCGTTTTGATTTCGACAAAGCATAGGCTCGAAACCCAAGCTTTTGTTTTCAGAAGCGCATCTACTCTCTTCCCGGATTGAGCGACATCGTTACCTCTGACCGCTTGCTCTAGCTTCTTTCCATCAAGGCCGGACGCGTATATATAGCTAAGACCATAGCCAAATATCCAAGGATTTTTTTCAAAAAACCTTTGCCATAGTGCTTCCGGTGTACAGGCTTTCCTTGATTGTAATTTTTGGAAATAGTCATCATCCTCAAGTAGGCACTTGAAGACTTCAAGTTGTTTTTTTCGGTATCCAATTGCGACTACATCCTGCTTCGTTATTGAATTTTTTACGACTTCGGCAATTAGATCCTCATTTTCCGTGACTAGCTGTTGCGCCTGAAGAGACGTCAGAGCGATTCGTCTCAGCTCTGAGTCAGAAATATTGATCTGACCCCCGCCTTCAAACGCTACCGCTTGTATGTTGGCAAGAAACTCACAGAATCTACCAATCTCCTCTCCAACAAATGAGAAACCACTGCCATACGGCTGCCCACTAATCGAACTGAACTTTTGGACAGTTAGAACCTGAAGCTTCCGAGAGTCCTCGAGAAACTTTGCAGATATGTAAGTTGCGGCTTCAGGCTTGTGACGGAGCACAGCTTCGTCACGCTCCCGAACGTATTCATAGCCATCTGCAGAAGGCAGCACTTTGGAGGCGATTCGGATCAGCCGCAATTTATCACCAAAGGAGGGCAGCGCGCGGCTGATGTATGTCTTGCCCGGCTTCGGATTCTGATAGTTATCCATGTTCGAACCACTCGCGACTGATCGTAAACCGATGAGGGCTGTCAACAGCGCAACTGTCAGCCCTCGGTTCCGTGTGCTAGACCGCTCTGCGCGATTGTCACAATCAGATTACATTGTTCGAGGGCTCTTGGCTGTTGCTGCGACTGATATCCTTTTTGCGCCTAACCTGTACCATAAAGGAAGGACTTTTACTGCATTTGCATCCCGCAAGCCACGCTGTTAATCGTTTCCGTAGTCGGGCTCGTACTCTATTTCTCGCTCGTCTTGATCTGTGTATTCGTCCTCGAATCCTGCTGCTTCCATTTCTTCCACGCCATCCAGACGCAGCTCACAGGAAGGACAGAAGAACTCTACAGGAGCGAAGTACCTTTCTACTGTTTCGTAGCCACTCTCATAGTCTTGATCAATGACTTCTTCATGCACCTTGTCGCCGCCTAAAAACCCTGTGCATTCACACGCGGGGCATGTTATATCCCAATAGTTGTCCAGAAGGGAATACCTGAATGCTTCGCGATACGTATACCAATTAAATGCCTTGGACTGTTCCCGAAGCGCTTCTAGCTCTTTTTTACTTCGCTTTTTATCACTTGGACTTAAGAAGTCAGCATGGGCATTCGTGATCCGGTGTTTCGCCGCCTCTATCTTAATGTTTCGAAAATCACGTGCTAGGGCCGCCGGAATTTTCGAGTCGCTTCCCACCCAGTCCTCCAACTCTAAGCCCATTGATGTGAGGATGAGTTGTGCCGTAGACCAGAATTGACCTTCCCAATCATTGTCCACCATACCGGCGAATGCTGCTTGGCCCGAATGGAGCTCTATATTTCTGCGCGAGGAGATGTTTTCACATGCTTTCGCATGGGGTGTACCGAATTTCTCCACCGTATGCTTCAAACGAGCAAACACCACGTGAGCGCTGATGGTTTTGACCTTGCTATCCGTCTCGATACCGCATGACTCAAGAAGGCTATTGGTATTGTCGGTTTCCACCACCAAGCACGGGTGTATGTCAGCCAACTGTGCCTTGCCAAGAAGCTCTAAAGCCAATGCAGCCCAGATCTGGTAGACCTCAGTATCTTTTGATGCTTTCGCCTGCAGAGCTCGTGATGCGTAGAGTCGAGACTTACCAAGTAGTGCCTCAGCTGAAATAGCTGGAGATACTTCTTTGCGCGACTTTTTCGCACTGCTCTCTGCGTTATGCATCGTTAATATTCTCCATGACGGTTACCCTTAAGAGCTTGCGCTCTGCGCTTTCAATTGTAGCTGCTCGACGATGCAAAAAACGCCAGTTATCAAGGAGCAAAAAAGACCCGGCACACCACTCAATCGTGTGCTCATCTTCGGGCTGCTCATGGTCTAAAGCGCGCATGATCTCCTGTGCGCCTACATCCATTGGCGTCATACAACCGGGGTCATACCTGTAATAGCGATCAGAGTTACCCCTTGCTGTGGCGTAGAAACTGTTGCAACTGTTGGTAATCCTGAACACCGATGAACGAGCGGCTGTTGAGTTCAACGGTGCAAAGTTGTGACCTTCGCAGATATGCGTCTCACCAGCCTGCTGATCGGCCTCCAAGCAACCTATAACTAGATACCGAGGTGGCGTGCTCCAGTGAGCTCCATCAGTATGCCAAGGGAATTGGCTCATGCCGTAGCGGGCGCTGAGAGAGCGTGGGTTTGCCGCACACCTGTTCGTCGGAGCCAAATGGTCAATCAAAGGGCCTCGCTTGCGTGTTGCGCGCGGTTGTCCAAGGCCGTATGCGATGGCCATCGCTACTTGCTCCATCCTCTCGGTTCCAACGAGCGGCAGGTGAAGGCAGGCCCAACCGTTCGAGTACAAATTCGATTTAGCATCTTCGATCAGCTCAAACACTTCATTTCCTTGAGTGGAATCAGCTCAGGTGGGCTGGCTACGCAGCCAGAGTTAACGATATTAGAACCTCGCCACGGCGGTGCCGATGTTTTTTTTGTGACAATCACCGCACATACAAGCACATGGCCCACCAAATAAATGCCAGTTGGACTAGCTACACAATAGCTCATCTAGGTCTCGGCTATGAATCCACCTGGGATGAAGAACGCTTTCGACGCACTCCAGAATTTTCCAGCTAGTTGGTCGAATCTGATAGTAATGGCTCTGGGGCTGATTGCTTTCTCGGTTTACAGTTTCTCTGAAGCCTTCTGGCGCAAGATCAACATGGATGTGCCTGGTGTGCCGCGCACGGATTGATGAGAAACGGAAGTCTTACCGCCATGAGGAGCCTCACTCGCACCAAGGCCCCCATGTTGGCGGGTTATCTACGATATCGATGGACGTGCTGAGTTCGTCTTGCATGTGCTCGAAGACTTTGTCGAGACGCGGATGAGCTCTTGATTCTCGGAGTGCATTTACTAATTCCAGAAGCTCTCGGCCCTGGGCTAGCGGCGTCTGGATATCGCAGTACACCGTGTCATCGTCTTGTCCCATGCCCTCACCCGCTCAGTCTTTTTTAGATTTATTTCTTGCGGCCCGGTGCTGCTCCAGGTGTCGCATCTCTGCTTCCCAACTCGCCAGGAATTTATCCCAGCCTGAGGCGTATGGCCCATCGACCAACCTGGTCGACCCGATGCTTGCCTGATGGAAACGCTCCCTCCAGGGTTGCGGAATGGTATGTTCCAAGATGATGTCGATTCCGGAGTGATGACGCTCCACCGAGACAGAATTACGAACCTCAATGAGTTCGAGAGGCTTCTGAGTAGAGGACGTAGCGTTTAGATCTAGGTCGTCGAGCTCATCAAGGGTGGCAAGGAGCTCGGATGCAGTGGGATCGCCAGGACGGAGGCATGCAAGGGCCCACAGAACCCTTCTCCTGGTTCTTTCACGCTCGCGAAGTAAATCGCAGGTCATTTAAACCTCCTTTTGACAAGGAGCGGTGTTTTGGCGTGCCGCCTTCGGCGGGGGCTGTCGTGAACCGAGCCGTAACAAGCACGTCTCGGCCCTTCGGGCGTCCATCCCACACGCCTGCGCGCTCCGCTTGCCTTCTGAACTGCACGGTAAGAATAGTCCTGCGCAGCAAGACTTGATTCTGACTGCGCTCTCTAGCGAGGGGGCAAGCGTGGCGCATACCCCACCCACTGCAATCCTTTTTACTTATAAAACTTACTGAAGCGGCTCGAAAGAGTTGCTGGCTCAATGGTTTCCCAGCTTTCTGGATCCGCCGTAACGCTGAACATTAGCCAAGCCCGCCACAGAAAAAAAGCAGCGACCATAGTCGCTTCAATTGTCGCAAATACAGTAGTGTTATGCATGTAATTCGGATCATCTTTGCCAAAGAGCATCAGCACTGGAAATATTGATGCAAACCAGCCTGCAACGAATGTCAGGCAAAAAGCTATAGCAGCCGTAAACGCCATGAAAATAGGAACTTGATATCTGTAGTGAGTCGCGAACATTTTTTCGCCACTCTCTTTCTGAAGTCCATATATGAATCCGTCGTTTTCTTCTTTTTTACTTTTATTTTTAAAAACGCCGTACAACGTCACATTTTCGCCAGCTTCCAGTTCTTCGTAAAACTTATTCGTCAGCTGTAGTTTTGGTATCACGGCCCCATTAATACTGACATTAGCCTTATACCCTCCACTTATACGATCCGTATGCCGAACGTAATCGACTTTCCCAGAAAACTTCACGCAATCAAATTTCATTACTACCGATCCCTGCCTTCGCTTAAAAAACCGCATTCAGTTCATGCCAGGAAGCCTTCTATGATGGTTGCAGGTAGGCATGCGGAGGCTATCCAATGCACGCTCTATGGAGCGGCTCGCATCAAGGCCACCGAGCCATGTCCCACCACCCGCTCTCCTGATCAACCATCGCTCCTGACACCGTGGCGCCTTGATCGACGACCGCCTGACAAACCTAATGCCACGATAATATCACTATGATCTGTTTATCGAAACACGCTTGCCGTGGCTCTATCCTCAGTTTTGAGGATCCGACTCATGCATCTGAAAGAAGCGCTGGCAGGAGCATTGCGAGGAGCTCGTGCTCATCAGGGGTTGAGTTACGAAGAGTTGGCGGGGGCAACGCACAGAACGTACGTGGGGAAGCTTGAGCAAGCCAGAGCGAATGCGACGCTGGAGAAACTGGACGAGATCGCTGACTACCTAGGACTCGACCTTTTGACTATGGTC
>NZ_WKDB01000105.1:0-16429 GCF_021606215.1 Pseudomonas sp. PA-5-4B
GGAATGATGAATGTGTCTGCGTTTGTTTGGTAGCGGGTTGTTGGGGAGGGCGGCGTTCGGCCAGGAGCGGCCGGATGGAAGGAGGGAAGTCAGCGAACTACCGTTTGGTAATAGCGAAGCTAAGTGACGCTGCGTGATTGAGCGCGGCTTGCATCATTTCAACGATGCGCCGGTGCTCTATCACCCGTTCTAAACGGATTCATCTTTCTAGAGGGGAGCAATAATGCGCTTGGCAATTATCTCGTCTAACACTGATTGCGGGATCAGAGGTTCGTTAGCGCCCACTTGATCTGCCAGACTCAGGAACCAGTCATATTTATCAGAATGCTGTGGAAATCGGACTTTCAATTGCTGGACTCGGTTTTTTGCGGACATGAACCATGCAATGTTGAACGGATTGACGAGATTAAATCCATCATGGTGCAAAAGTGGAGCCATGTACGGCCCGTGAGAAAGTCGAGCTGCCCACATACCCAGCGGTACTTCAACTTCAGGTGATAACACGACGGCAGGAACCTTTACAGTAGATTCGAGCCGTACAGCCTTCACCAAAGCATCACTGACGACAAATAGATTACCGTTGGTCCTGTCTTCCCAATACTTGCCATAGGCGATGCCGCCTCTAATCAACCAATTCTGAGTGAGAGTCGCAAACCAAAGGCCTTGTACAGCGTAGAGCAACGGAGGTAACTCATCGCACACGATGAGAATCGAATCCGAGTACATAGATACATCAGCTTTCTGAGGGAACGGCCAATCGGATATGCGCTCGCTGAATTCTTTATAGAGGCTTATGGTTTCTTCAAAAGCGTTTTCTACTGCATGAGAAAAACCGAGTACGTCACAGAAGGCAACGTACTTATTGGGAATGATTTCTTCGTCGAGTGACGGATCTAAGTGCTCCACTGGCGTGCTCTCGATTGTGGGTAAGAAAACGCTAATCAACCTAAGATAGTCGAGCCGTAGCTTTATGCATCATAGGCATCGCGATTGGCGAAAAGGCATGCCTCAAATAGGCGCTGTCTGATCACGACAATGCGGACTATTGTGGACTGAAGTCAGATGTGGCCAAAATTGAAGTCCGAGAAAGCTCACCAATCAAAATCTGCCTCCAATCACGGGCAGCCAAGGGTCCCTGAAACCATGATCGCGGTCCACGTCGCATGAGCCGATCTGCGTTAAGCCCTTGCATTTAGTCCCAACACATCTCGTAAGGACTCGTTATCCGGCCAGTGTCGATGCATTAACCACCAAACGCACGCTTGGCCAATGGCCCGACTAATGCCCCCTATGCCTTGAAGGTGGATTACGCACAGCTTGTCACTTTCGGATTTCTCTGATGGGGTCTCATTGTGGCCGTGCGTTTCGAGGGATAACAATCGGTAAAACACCGTATACAAGTCTAGGATGCCAGCTTCCCTTGCTTGCTCCTCGACGCTTCTGCGTTTGCGGCTCTGCTTTGCCTGCTCATTGGCCAAGTAGTCAGCTGTAACGTCTTCTCCCGTATGGTGGTCTCGGATCTTCGCGGTGCCTGCTTTCAAGTTGATCCTGAGGGCTTTTGCCATTTCCACTGGACCTGCACCGATCTGAGATTCCGCGTTTTCGACCGATCTAATGCTCCAGGAAACCGTGATCAGTTGTTCAAGCAAGCTACGGCTCAAGATCCCCAAGCAGGCGGCATTTCGAGCAGCGCCTAACGCCGCTGCTCCACTCACCAGATCTGCCGCACGCTTCAACTGCTGACGAACAAAGCTATCACGCGGATCAGCCGATCCAGAGGCCTCTATCTGGGATGAGGTGATAAGGAGGGTCGTTTGGTTACTCAACGACTCAACCAGTCCATCGATATCTGCTGAGGATCTGCTCATTCGGTTCCAAGGCCTTCTGATCTGTGGGATGCAGGACAATATTCAATGGAAACGTTTTTATACACCTGGTAGCGGCGATCATGCGTCATGCATGCATGGGTTGAATCGCTCCAAGCATAGTCGATACTTGAGTGTGTGCTTTTGGCCGGTTAGCGACCGTCGCTCTGATTAGCCATCCTTGTCTTTCCACACGTGGAGGACTTGTCATGAACATCATCGCTACCTGCAGCCGTCAGCCCTGGAGCAAAGGAAAACTAGTCGGGCAGAAAGCCCCACTCCGACTGAGAGATATCTGGGCCATCCGAGTAAGGCTTCAAATTGCGGAAAGAACCCGGGATCTGGCTCTCTTCGATCTGGCCATCGACAGTAAGCTTCGAGCCTGCGACTTAACCAAGCTCCGCGTGCGCGATGTCGCCCATGGCGAGCACGTATCATCACGAGCCATGGTGATGCAGCAGAAAACGCAGCGACCAGTGCAGTTTGAGATCACTGAGCAAACACGGTCAGCTCTCGTGGCCTGGATACATCAGGCACAACTTCGCAGCGAGGACTGCCTTTTTCCTAGCCGGCTACATACCTCAGACCATCTATCCACTCGTCAATACGCTCGTATCGTCAAAGGCTGGGTGAAAGCCGTAGGCCTTGATCCAGCCATGTATGGCACTCACACAATGAGACGTACGAAGGCATCACTAATCTATCGCAGAACGAAGAACCTACGGGCGGTTCAGTTGCTGCTCGGCCATACGAAGCTGGAGAGCACTGTTCGATATCTGGGTATTGAGGTCGATGACGCCCTGGAGATGGCGGAACAGACTGAGGTTTGATCATGCATAGCGACGGTCGAAGTCAGGCCGTCGCTAACCGGCCAAAAGCGGTCAGTCGTCCCTACGAAATTTTGGACGATTCAGCGTGCTACCTGAGGGCAGTAGCTTGTTAAAGGAGTCAGGTAACATCTTCATCGGTGTCACGACTATGCACAGCTGTTATGAAAGTGATACACGAGCCTGTGCAAGATTATTAGCCGGAAGGCGAGCCCGCGCTGATGCCCGTCAGCACCAGAAAATAAGGAGATTGATCATGTGGCTCAAAAATGTGGCATTTGCGCTGTTGATTTGCCCCCTCGTCACCGCATGTTTCAGCGAGCCTTTTCAGCCCCCTACGGCTGATGCTGACTTATGGGAGAAGCCGGGAGCGAGCAGGAATGATGTCTTGGCGTCCATGCTAGCTTGCGGTGAGAAAAATGGCTCCGGCATCGATCCTAATGCCAGCTTCCAAGAGATGGCCCAGCGATTTGTATGTATGAAGCGTGCGGGCTATACCCGGCGTGACGGTTTCGACATCTGTGCATTGCACCCGAAGGAGCCGTTGAAGGCCTGTGAGTCGGCGCAATGAAGCCATAAAGGCGTCGCACGGTATTGAGGGAGTCGGCATTGAACTCTTTAGGGTGAATTGGCCCAAGTATTTGGTACATGCGACTGACTGCTTCCGACCCAAAGCTGACGGTGGCGACAGTCAGAGATCGGCCAAAAGCAGCTCCTCAATTCAGGGGCGTTTTCGTCCGAAAAAACACCATTCGGAAATGTCTGAAAGAGGACGCGCAGGCACCTACCTCAAGGACGATGCAGCCCTGTCGCATCCCGCCAGTACAAGGTTTTTTCGAACTGAAAGCTAATAAGAAAGAAAGCCGAACACGACTGAGATATGGACCGAGCGATTTTATTCAGATCTTCCATAGCCGACTCCCCCTCTGGTTCGGGCCCTTTAATTCTGATGGTGCAACGCACAGCGACAGGGAAGTCGATACCCATTGTATTCTCAGCATAAATCGTAGGGGCATCGAGTACGTCATTGGTACTCAATTTAAGTCCCGAGGTAAATTCAGCGTATAGCCCATTTCCTGCGACCTCTATTTCCCAAGCACCGGCATTCGCAACTGCCTTGCTCAGCGTCGAAATTGTGAGCGTACTATCAGCTTCCAAGCACAGATCAAGACTCATGAATCCTCCCTTTTCCTTGGCTGCACACTTGCACCAAAATTTTTGAGTGCGATCTTCGCGACAGTGTATTTGGCTAGGGGTTTGAACGACCTCCGCCGTTCACTATGGGCGGGAGTCGACCCAAAGCCGACATAACTCCGTGCATTATCGTTTTTCCACAACAACCACATAATCGGAGAAGTCGACATCACCCACCCCGTCGCTACATTCCAACGTCATCGTGCCATCGGTCCCGTGGACGTGAATTCCAGCATTGCCAACCCATGCATTCATGCCAAAAGCGCTCTTCCAGACGTTCCAGATTTTTAGAACGTTTCCACCTTTAGAAAACACTTCTATCTCCAAAGCATCGGGACTGGTATCAGACCACAAAACTATTTCGGGACAGCCGTTGCCAGAGCCTTCGACGACGATTTGCCCGCCCATCATCTTTAATGCCAATCCTTGCACTCGACCGTTCGTAGCGCCCAATCGACGAACTGAAAAGACGGTTCTGGGTTCTGTGATCTTGATCTCCATTATCGCAACGATAGTTTTTCCATTGAAACTTATGGGCTTCCCTTTGGTGCGCATAAATGTAGAGGAGAGTGTTTCTTCCATTTTTTGATCCCCGGAATCTCTCAGGTGCCTTGCCTCAGTTTGGCCTAGCGAGGTTAGCATCCCTATACCTTAAGGGATTATGAATGGCTGCTTTTGGCCGAGGCTGTGGAAAAACGTTTTTGAGCGCGACAGGTACTCAAAACCGAACCGAAAATCGCGTTTCTACGCAAAATCCACATCTGCTGACGTACCGATAAATTTCAGATTTGACGTAGACGCGGACACTTAAATTTTGGTGAAGCGTTTTTACACACTCTGGGCCATTAGCCGCCATTTACTAAAAGCCGCTTTCGACTCAAAGCTGGCAATGGCGATACCCCAGACTGATTCCGGCCCGATACGATAGAAGCATTTACAACACTTGGTCGTGCCCAGCCCCATTGTTCGGGAACCTTCTGGCCACTTAATAAGAACTAATGCTGATCGTCTGGAGGGACGGTAACGGGATGAAGAAAAGAGTTCCAGGCCTTGTATGCTTCATGATGCTTTTTGACTTCCTCATCCCAATCAGGCCCTGAAACTCTCTTCGAGACCACCATCATCATCATTTTGGTATTGGCGGCATCAAGCTCAACTAGTAGCTCGTGGCATCTAAATCTAAAATCATCTATGTCTTCCATATACTCACCTTGCGACAGGTCTAGCCGGATATACCGGGTCATGCCCATTTTCGTAATGACAAGTCCCCAAAGACAAAGGTTCATTGAGCAGCCGAGTTTCTATTCGGCATGTTTTGAACAGACTGCATCGCACAGCAGCTCCAACAACTCATTCGCCAGGACCGCCGCTTCTTGTCGATAGTCGGCGTTCCAGCGGCACGACCAGTTATCAGGCTTTCCCTCATCCTCCCATTGCGCCAATGCAAGCCCGTTGAGTATTTCCAGCTCGAACCAAACACGCTGCCAAGCGACGGCGTCCTGGACTGACGCCGTGTCTTGCCATAGGAATTCTGTTTGCACGACAAATGCCGACCATGCAAACAGATCCTCTGAGGCTCGCTCACCGATCATTCGGAAGTATTTTGCGCTAGCCAATCAACGATTCCTTGTAGTCGTTTACCTGTTTAGTAAACGTCTATCCCCGGATAGAGATCCGCGGGTGGACGATAATTGGGGTTCTCAAAGCGGCTGTTCTCGTAATGGGTTTTGGCCGTCGGTCCATCGCCGTTATAGGTCACCTGCGGGTTTGGCGTGAGATGCCAACCGCTTCCTTCCTTGTCGCGCTCGATCAGTGATGCGTATAACCTACAGTTGCCTGATGAGCCGGATGTCAGCCTGAACTGGTAATAGCGTCCGGCTTGGGGCGTGAACTTAGTCGAGACATAGCAGGAACGAGTGCGTGTCCCCTCCCAGAATAGATCCACTTGCGTTTCGATACCGGGTCGGATCTGCGTTTCGTAATAGTCCCATGTAAGGTCTTGCCCTGCCTTTGGCATGCCCACGTCCTGTGTGTGGGTGAACGGCAGGGGGCCGGTGCGAACGGCGCCGCCCGAACGTTTGCCGTTTTCGTATTGGTAAATTTCGGCGTGCTGCGTGTAGTCGACGATACGTACCCAGGCAGGGTTGGGCTCGTTTTCGGGCGCGGTAAAGTAGTTGGTATGGGGCAAAAACTGGCAGCCTGCGAACAACGGCAATGCAAGCAGGCAGAGCAGAGGGCGTATCGACATGAAGCCTTTCCTTTTGCGGAGTCAGGGTTACAGACAGCAAAAGAGGAGGCGCATTGCGTAAAAGCTGAAAATTTTGTGGCTGAATCGTCGCGACGATATCGGTTTCAACCGGTCGCGACAGGCAGAAATCGGCCAATAGCGGACTCTCAGCCACAGCAAAAAGCGGACGTTCACATACCGCTTGGGAGTTTTAAAGCGGGAAGAAGGTGTGTCATCAAGCTAATTGACACACCGGTCAATCCGCAGTGACTACTGCGTGCCATTAATAGCAAAGTCGAAAATTTGGTAGCTCTTGATTTCGCTGCAAGCGACTTGCTGACGGTATTCTGCATTCAATGGTCGGTTAAGAATGAATGGAACCCGCGTTTCTGAGACGCCGCCATGGGTTCGTAGGCGGTTGCCTTTCAAGCCCTCCAGGTCATGCAGCTTGGCAGAGCTGCCGATGCAGACATCTTTTCTCGACACCACGACCACATCCGCCTCGCGATCTTCCGGCAGCTCGAACAGTCGGCATGCGGTTTTCTTATCCAGGGAAAGATCAACCCCGTCGATAGCCGCTACTCGGTCAATGACCGCTTGAACGCTGACATTGCCTCGTGTCCAGACCCGCACAAACCCGCCCAATGCACCGTGGTGGGCAACAAATGCATCGGTGATGGGACAGATCACTGTGGTTTCGCCTTCTCCAAATTCTGCATCGAGAATATCTTGTAGCCAGATCACATTCGGTTCATCGTCTTCGTTGCTTTTGTCACTCATGCCGTGGTCGGCAATCAGTCCCAACACAATGTCTTCGTTTGCCAGCCGGCCGAAAGCATCGTCCAATGCTTGATAGAACTGCCGAGCCTGGTCGTGATCGGGTGCCCACTTGTGTTGAACGAAGTCGGTCAGTGAGAGATACATCAGGTTAGGGCGGCGATCCTGAAGCAACTTGATCCCCGCTTCCAATACAAATAGCGAAAGCTCCATTGAGTACATATCCGGCTTGGGCATGCCGACATACTCCAATACGTTTTCAATACCGTTTTCCGCAAGCATACAACGGTCGGCGAACTCCGATGAGAACGACACATGACCCTGGCTGACATCCAGACCTTTGCCCAGTTGGCGGCGCAGTTTGTCCTTGGCAGTAATGGTCACCACCTTGGCACCTGAGTCGGCAAATCCGGCCAGAATTGTTTCGCCGCGCAGCAGTTCAGGGCCCGTCATTACGACCGGTTGCCAGGTATTGGTATCCAGGTAGTAATTGCCGGATATGCCGTGCTTGGCCACAGGCGTTCCAGTAATGATCGACATGTTGTTTGGGCAAGTGAACGAAGGCATCGACCCCATGGCTACCGTGGAGTAACCCTCTTCAACAAACCGCTGGATATTGGGTACCGTCCCCTCTGCCAGAAACTGGTGAAGATACTCCGGGTCTCCTCCATCGATGCACACCACTACGACGGGGCGTTCAGGTTGACGGTAGGATTTCCCATTGATGGAGATATTGCTGTTCATGATGACTCCTTTTGAATAATTCGAATGAGGCGTTTAGCGCCGTTTTTTGAGTAGCGCTACGCGCGCGTGGGACGAGAGTTTTTCCACCGTCAGAACCAGCAGGAACACCAGCAGAATGATGGTGGCGGCTTGGTCGAAGCGGAACATTTCCATGGCCGTAGCGAGTTCCGCACCAATGCCGCCGGCGCCTACCAGGCCCAGTACGACGGAGGCACGCACGGATTTTTCAAGGGCGAACAGGCTGGTATTGATAAGGCTCGGCATTGCCATCGGCAGGGCAGCGCAGACCACTATCGAAGCGCGCGGCGCGCCGATGGCGGTCAATGCTTCGGGCGCCCCGTCATCAACCTCCTCAATGGCCTCGGCAAAAAAGCGCGCGCAAAAGCCCACAGTGTCCATTACCAGTGTCAGCGTGCCGGCAAAGGTGCCCAGGCCCACGGAAGCAACGAAAAACAGTGCCCATGCCAAATCCGGAACGGTTCGGATAAAGCTCACCACGCTGCGAACGAAGGAGCGCACCAACGGATGCGGGGTGTAATTGCGCGCCATCAGCACCGCCAGGGGCAGGCTTATCAGTACGCCAAGTACAGTACCGACCAACGCCATCTGGAAGGTGACCAACACTGCCACCAGCATTGGGCTTACGCGGTCGGTGGCGGGTGGCACCATTTCTCCGGCAATCTTCGCCATGTTCGGCAAGCCGCTGAGCAGTTGCGGCAACGACAGGCCAGCTGCCGAGACTGACCAACAGAACAAGGCGATAAAACCCGCGAACAGCAAGGCTGAAAACAGTGAGGGGCTCTCGAAACGAGCGGGCAGGCTGGCCTTGGTTTTCTCACTCATACATGCCTCGCAATTGCTGAACGCTCAACTGCTGGCTCACCGCATCCAGATGCAGCTTGCTGTCGCGCAGTCCTAGTACGCGGTCGGCGTAGTGCAAGGCGTGGTCCAGGTGATGGGTGACGAAGACCAAAGTCAGGTTCTGGCTGCGCACTAACTCCGAGAACACCTGCATGACGTCCTCTCCCGCTTGTGGGTCTAGGCTGGCGACAGGCTCGTCGGCAAAGATCATTTTCGGTTTTTGCATCAGTACGCGAGCAATGGCCACTCGTTGTGACTGCCCGCCCGACAGTTCGCCGGCATAGCGGCCACTCAAGTGCCCGAGATGAACTTGCTCCAGGCAATGCATGGCGTAGTCACGGTGTTCGCGCGTGGCGATGGAGTGGAACCACAAACGCGGCGTCCGCGAGTAGGCCATTGCGCCGTGCAACACATTTGTCAACACCGAAAGGCGGCTGACCAGATTGTGTTTTTGAAACACAAAGCCCACCTGCGAGCGCGCTTTGGCTAGCGGCCTCAGGCCCAGGCCAGTGACGCTCTGCCCAGCGAATTCGACGCTGCCGCTGTCTGGTTCTACAAGCCGCATGCAGCACCGTAACAGGGTGCTTTTGCCAGCGCCGTTTCCGCCCACAATGGCGACCCGCTGACCCCGGGGGACTTCAAAGGAAACATTGGACCACACGGGTGTGGCAGCGCCTTCAAACTGCTTGCTCAGGCCACATACCCGCAATGCGGTGTTCAAAATGTTCGGATGTGCCGAGGCATTCATGTCACTCACCTATGAAGTCAGAAAATTCCGGATACCCCGCAGTGCTAAACATCGAGCGCACCACGTTGTAGTCCTTGTCGGCGATAGAGGAGAGAAAGCGCATGCCCTGATAACGTTTCACTTGCTCGGGACCTTGGCTGATGCTGTTGATCAACGCTGCCGAGTTATCCACGATCGCCTTGCGTAGACTCGCAATCGTTTCGGCGGGGACATGTTCACCCGCCATCAGCAGATCGCTCGGCAAATCACCGCTGCGCGCCAGTACCCGGAAGGCATTACTTTGGTCTTGCGGCTCCTGCGCAATAAAGGTTTCGTAGTCCGAGCGCCCCATGCCCATGGCGTTCAGGTCGCCCCCTTTAAGCCCCTCCCACGCTAAGCGCAAATTGGTGCTAGTAACACTGACGTCTTTGAGCGGATCGAGGTTGGCATCGGCGAGTAACTGCATGGGGCCGAGGTAGCGCGAGGTCGAGCCGACCGGCCCCATGCCAAGGCGCTGCCCCTTGAGTTCTTGCAGAGAAAACAGCGGGCTATCGGCTCTAACCACGATCATTGAGTAGTAATTAGGTCGATATAAGCCCGCTACCACTGTGGCATTCGCACGCTTGTGCATCACCACGTACTCCGCCGGACCCGCCAGAATAAAATCTACTTTTTTAAAGCGAAGAGCTTCCAGGGCGGCAGTGCGATTGGTAACAGGCAAAAAATCAATGCTCAAGCCACTCGCACGCTCCAACTCGGCTTTAAACGGACCAAATTCGCGCTGTAGTTCTTCAAGCCCGACAAGGTCAGTGACGGCGAGCTTGACGGACTCTGCCTGCGCGACCAGAGAAGTGCCGGTAAGAGCAAGCGCCAATACGCCGGTGTACAGAAGCTTTCGAAACATGGTCGGACGTCCTTAACAGTGTGCGGGGATAGGGGCATCCTAGGCGTCATTTATTGCATATTGTTGACAATATGCAAATCTATTAAAGGTTTGTTAGGCTCTGCCACCTATCTCTAAGCTGGACGTTTTTGATGAGTTCCCTCGAAGCCATAGCCCTGCTGCGTACCCAGTCGCTTACGACGTTGGCGCATGAACGCCTTGAGCAGCGTATTGCCACCGGCGAACTAGCGCCTGGCGATCCGTTACGCGAAGCGGCAATTGCCAATGACTTGGGGATTTCCAGGGGGCCGGTGCGCGAGGCATTTCGCATGCTGGAAGAGCGAGGCTTGGTGATTTTCGAGAAGAATTGCGGGGTTCGTGTGCGCCAGCTTGACTTGAGCCAGGCCGTCCAGATCTATCAGGTCCGAATTTCGCTCGAAAGTCTGATTGGCGAATTGGTCACTCAAAATCTAACGCCGCAGGCTTCCACTAACATCAGCCGAGTGCTCGATAGCATGGCTGACGCTGTCCAACGAGAGGATATATCGGCCTACATTATCCTGAACTTCGAGTTTCACGATCTGCTCGCCCGGTTCACGACCAATGAAGCGCTATACGACACTTACCGTCGTTTGGTCGTGCAACTCAAGCTGTTCAGAAGCTACTCGTTGCGACACACACCGCGCTCCATACATATCTCGCTAGGCGAGCACCAGGCAATCTTCAAGGCGATAGTGGATTCAGACTCAGTACTGGCCGGTGCGCGCCTGCGCCAGCACTCGATTGACAGCCTGGAACGGCTGCACGCTTCTGTAGCGCGTTGAATTGCACATTCAATTGATCAAATGAGGCAAGAGTCAATCGGTGTCATTCGACTTGCTGGGTGCGCTTTCATGACCGCGTGCTCAATTAACGGGGAGCGATTCAAGTTACCGCTTTCGATCCTGGCCAGGTTGCCTTTGCAATACGCATGAAATTATTGCCGTAGATCGCTTGGATATCCGCCTCTGAATAACCCAAGCGCGTTAATTGTTGTGCAACCTCACCCAGTGTCTCTGGCTGCAACTGAACATGTCCGTTCATTTGGCCATAGTGCTCAATCGGCCACCAGTCTTCCTCTTTTTCACCTTCTGGCAAATCTTTATGCTCAGGGTACAACTCGGTATCCAGGCCTATGCCAATATGGCTCGTCCCGATGCGCTCTGCCAGATAGTCGATTTGTCGAATGTAAGCGTCTATAGATGCGGATGGGTCGCCCAAGAATATGCCTAAACCTGTCAGCCCGATCACTCCACCTTGAGCGGCACAGGCGAATATTTGTTCGTCGTCGATTGTTCGCGGGTGATCAAATACCGCTTTAACGTTGGTGTGAGAAAAAATCGCGGGGAGCTGTGAAATTTCCATAATTTCAAGACTGGCGCTTTTGCTGGCGTGCGAACAGTCGATAATAATTCCCGCTGTATTAATACCCTGTACGATCTTGCGTCCCAGGGGGGTCAATCCGGTACTTGCTCCATGGCAGCCGCCAGCGCAACTGTTGTCGCGGTTGTAGGCAAGCAACATTTGGCGAACCCCCAAGCTTGCGAACAGGTCCACCATCGCCGGATCCTGTAGCAGCATATTCGAACCTTCGAGGTCAAAGGAGACCGCGAGCTTTCGATACTTATGCGCCTGGTAGATATCGTCAACGGTGGTCACCAGGACAAAGTCTTCAGGGTGGTGAGCCAGCCAGCTTCTAAACCCCGCCATCGTCCGCATCACGGTTTCAAATGGGGTCATGTCCATGCCAACGTTGATCGACACGTGATGGAAGCCGGCTTCTCGATACCTGTTCAGGCGGGACATATCCTGTCCGGGAACCAATGGCAAGCACGCATGGGCCTCCCATTGAATCACCGGGGTCTTGCTGACTCCTGATGGGTCAAGCTTCATCATTTAAACCCCGTCTAATCGCTTCGCTATCCATTAGTGCGCTAATGATGCCACGGCGCTTTTCGCAATCTGAGCATCCTGCACGCCTAAGCCTGTAAGGTCTGCAATGGTAATCTGCGTGTCGTCCTGTCGTCCGATGGCGTGACCGCTCAATACGCTGCCGAGTGCTACAAGGCTGCCTTTGTCGATCAGGCCGGATTTGAAGGCTCCTGAAATCTCACCGAATTGGCAGCATTGCTCTATTGAGTCCACGACAATCAAATCGGCACGTGCAACCAGGCGCACATCCAGCTCTTGCTTGCCAAGGCTGTCTGCGCCAATAGCAGTGATGTGTGTCCCAGGGTTGACCCATTCATTCGCGATGATGGCTTCGCGAGAGGATGTAGCCGTGATGATCAGGTTGGAGTTGGTCGCAACGTCCTTTGCATCTTGGGTAGCAACGACATCAAAGCCTAAAGCTTCGGCAAATTCACAGTATTGTTCCAAGCCTTGCCGGTTACGCCCGTAAACCGTCAAGCGTCGACATGCCGTGACCGGCATCAGGTGTTCCAGTTGCATGCGTGCCTGGTCGCCGGTACCAACCACACCGATGCCTCTCACCTGTGAAGGCGCCATAGCCCTCGCCACGATTTGCCCCGCTAGCGCTGTACGCATTGAGGTCAGCCAGCCGCCATCCCGAAGCAAAGCGACGGGTTGCCCCGTCAAGGCCGAGAAAATCAGCGTCAACCCATCATTACTGGAAAAACCCTTCGTAGGATTGTCGTAGAAACCTGCCGAGACCCTGACTGAAAACACCTCGTCTCCCAGCATCCAAGCCGACTTCACGCAGCAGTCACCGTTGCTGGCCGGGAACTGAAAGCTTTGAACCTGAGGTAGCTGCACCCGTCCGTTAGCATGGGCAATGAATCCTTCTGCAATCAGCGCAGCAGCGTCTCTCGGGCACAAGGCACTCATGATTTGCGCTTGAGTATAGATATTCATCGATTGCTCCATCGGCTATTGAAAGTCTGGCGTTGCGCTTACCCGGCTGACTGGCGGTTACTCGCCGCCGTTAGACGGAATATGGCGCTACAATCGGGCGCATTCAGTGAGCGCGAGCATAACCATAACACAAAAATACATTTTATGTTCAGAAGACGTTTTGTGTTTTTACGAGGCATATTTTTACCGTGAATAAACATCTGGATAGTTACATCAGCAGCGCCCAAGCGATTGCGAAGCTCCTGGATCCGCACGCTGAGGTCATTATTCATGACCTGGCCTCCGGAAAGATCGCACATATCTTCAATGTGTTCTCTCAGCGGCGGGTCGGCGACAGTTCATTGACGGATATTAACGACGGGGCATCATTCGAGGGGGATGTTGCGGGTCCTTATAGAAAAGTGAATTTTGATCGCCGCCAGCTAAGGTCGGTTACAGCGGTGCTTCGAGATCCTGACGGGATCCAGATCGGGCTCTTATGCGTAAATTTTGACATCACTGTCATGAGCGGGATGGCAGAAATCGCTGCATCATTTTTAGGTTTTGAGAATACAGTTGAGAAGCCTCCGGCATTGTTTGCCACCGATTTCCAAGAGTCAGCGCATTCTATTCTGGATGAATTTTTGAGGGGCCGTAGGTTGACTCTGGCGTCGCTAACTTCAGAAGAAATGGTGGCACTGATTGGGGAAATGGATAAGGGCGGCGTCTTCGCGCTTCGCAATGCAACGAATTATATCTGCGAGCTGTTATCTCTATCACGGGCTACCGTATACAAATATTTAAGGCGCTCCAGAGCAGCCGCTGCTGATTAGTACGAGTTCGCAATGCGCGTATTACCAAGCTCGCTCAGCGTTTTGACAGCTGCGTCTTTCAAGGCGCTGTTGAATGAGCGTGGTTCTGGATGCGCCAACACTATGAGGGTGTTCATCACTGCACCTTCTGCTTGCGATTTTCGGGTCTCGGATAACTTCTTTCCTCCTGAGTCTGTGCGCCCGCCTTGCTGAGATTCACTACCAACAGGCCAACAATAGTGAGGCTTGCACCCAGCAGAAATCCGACACTCGTCAGTTCTCCAAGCCATAGTGGCCACCATAGCCACATTCGACGCCATGTCGGAATGGCGGCGAGCTACTGGAGTCGCAAGGATTATGGCCACGACGCGTGGTTCTTTGGTGCATCCGACCTCCCGAGATGGTTGGGCTATTCCCTTGGATTTCAGCTCGTAAAACGATTCCTGCTGGAGCATGAGGGCAGTACCTCTTCTAGTCTCGTGGAGATGGAGGCACAAGCGTTTCGTGGCATGCTCGCAGTTATCTAAGGCGTTCGGGCTTAGGTCATCAAGATGGCCCCGCCAGTCATTGCTTGCCAGGCAATGACATTACGCAAGACGGGATTGCCGGGCGCGTACCGCCGACAGTACACCAGCGCGTTTTTACACACTCTGGGCCAATTGCTGCCACATCAATGGTTACTCATCTGAGTAAACAGAATTTTCAAATGGTTCTTAAGCGTGAGCCATATTTTTCAAATCGGCCAAAAGTGTCGGACTCTCGGGACTCCAATTCAACCACTCCCTTGTCTTGGCGCTAGAGGCGGACATATCTTTACTCACGAAAGGAGTAAGCCAACCAAAATGAGCCAATGCCTCTTCAGCTCTTACAGCGCCGACGGGAACCCCCAATGTTTGGGCAATTGTCTGCGCGATGCTTTTGAACGAAATAGCCTCCTCAGCGGTAGCGTGATAGCGCGACCCTGGCTCACCCTTTTCTAATGCTAAGCAAAATAGCCGTGCGGTGTCCTTGATATGCGTCGCCGACCAGTTGTTAAACGTGCCTTCGATGTACGCACATACTCCAGTCTTGCGAGCTAACTCAACCAGATCCGTCACGAGGCCTTGTTTCCTGGTGTCGTGGATCTGAGACAGGCGCATGACTGAGACATTGACTCCTCGCTGAGATAGCTCCAACCCTGCCAATTCTGATGCAACCCTCGGATTCAGATGCTCAGGATTAAAGAAGTCTTCGATAGCTTTCTGGCCTGGTACTGCCGACCCCATTGCAGTGCTTGAAGTGATTACAAGCGGGCGGTTGCTTCCTTCAAGTACGGAGCCTAGAGCAATAATTGCACGTCGATCCTTCTGACAGTTTTCCGCAAAATTCGCGAAGTTATGGTCAAACGCTGTATGAATCACTGCATCACATTCACCCGCACCCCGCTGCAAGCTTTGCAAATCTTCCATGTCACCCTGGTGTGCTTGCGCACCCATTTGCGCAAGCGCGCGAGCCCCAGACTCGGAACGAGTCATTCCCAGAACCTGATGCCCGGATCCAATTAGCTCTAACGCGACCTGCGAGCCTATGAATCCTGTGGAACCTGTCAAAAAAATACGCATGATCGAAAACTCTATGTGGTGAGTCGATAGCGTGCGCTTATGCTACATCCTGTAAAAGCCGGTACATTATCAGGGTATAGGTACTAACAGGATGAGCATGACTGGGCAGCCGAACGATACGCTTGGACGCTACTTAAAAGATTGCAGGGCACGACTCGACCCGTCTGTGTTTGGATTCCAGGCAGGCCGACGCCGCACTCCGGGGCTACGCCGTGAGGAGGTAGCTGTGCGTGCAAATATTAGTCCTACTTGGTATACATGGCTGGAACAAGGGCGCGGTGGCAGCCCTTCAACGGAGGTGTTGAACAGAATTGCCGAGAGCCTATTGTTAACCGACTCTGAGCGTGAGCACCTTTTCATGCTTGCTTTCGGTCATCCACCAGAAGCGGTTTATAAGCCGCCAGAGGGTGTGACGCCCAAGTTGCAACGTCTTATAGACTCTCTTGAAACGAGCCCGGCGATCATCAAGACAGCAACTTGGGATGTGCTCGCATGGAATCGTGCCGCAGCGGTGGTGCTTACTGACTACGCGACATTACCGATTGAGGAGCGGAATATCCTGCGCCTCATTTTTTGTAATCCCAAGATACGAGCGGGACAAGTTGACTGGGAGGCAACGGCCCAGTTTGTGGTCGGCGCTTTCAGGGCAGATTCCATCCGTGCAGGTGCACAATCCGAAGTCACCAGGCTAGCTGAAGAGCTTTGCTCACAAAGCACCGAATTTGCGTCAATGTGGCGGAACAACGATGTGCGTGCCCGTGGCGACGGAGTCAAACGCCTACGTCACGAAACACTCGGTTTGATCGAGCTGGAATACTCTGGTTTTGCCGTGGATGGCCGCCAGGATTTGGGCATGATCGTTTATAGCCCTTTGACGACATCAGACGCTGATCGAATCCGAAAACTTATCGAAGGATCATAAGAAACGCCAGACGCTTGCGTACATCATTAACCGCTGGCGGAAGTATTGAGCGAGTAAATCAGGAATGCTCTTCCCGCGGCGTTGGTCGACATACTCA
>NZ_WKDB01000106.1:0-15394 GCF_021606215.1 Pseudomonas sp. PA-5-4B
TGGCAAGGTCTTTTTTTTTTCAAGAAGAAGACGGCATACGAGTTTAATCTCGTCGTCTCGTGGGCTCGGAAATGTGTATAGAGACAGCTGTTTTACTTGGGTTGCAGTTGCGGCGCAGAACCCATGCCCTATCATGGCGCCCATCATCCTCTCTGAAAGGACCAGAGGCCTCATGAAAAAAGCGTCATGTATCCTGCTTGCTACCGTTTTATTGGGGCTTAGTGCCTCAGCGCTGGCGGCCGAAGGTTTTATTGGCACCGGCATCAATACAGGGAACGGTTATGAGCCGGACGGCCACGGCGGCCTTAGAGGTACCGGGGGAAACCTGGGCGGTGACTACGCGTTGCAAGAAGATGGATCACTCAGGGGCACTGGTAAAAATATGGGCAAAGGCTATATTCCCGCCGATGACGGTGGCCTCAAGGGCATCGGCTACAACAATGGCCGCGGGTTCAGCCCGGACGGCTCGGGCGGCTATAAGGGCACAGGCTTTAACACGGGTGAGGATTACCGGTCTGACGGCAAAGGCTATTTCCGTGGCGACGGCAAGGCCTCAGGCGCCAGCTGGCGCTCCGATGGCAACGGCGGGTATGAGGGCACCGGCGAGTACCGCAAGCGTGGGTACAAGTCCGATGGTCGGGGCGGCTATGTAGGCACCGGCAAGAACGAGGGCAGGGGGCTTGAGTCCGATGGTCGCGGTGGCTTTATCGGCACCGGCTTGAATGCGGGGGGCGGCTGGGAGCCGGATGGAGACGGCGGCTACAAAGGCACGGGTAATAATCGCGGGGAACGCTGGAGGATTGATTGAAGCAGCCCTCACCGTGAGTATCCGGTGCTGATTGCAACAATCAGCACCGTTGCGGCAATTACTCTTTAACGTCCATGAACTCTTCAGCCCACGCCACATAGCTTTCCGGCAACGTGTAGGTATGGGTCAGCTCCGTAGCGCTGAGGTTGGACGTGCTGCTGGTCAGTTTGCGCTGGGCGCGCAGGCTGTCGTAAGTGGCCTTGATCGACGCAAAGTAGGCGCCGTGGCCGGCCACCACGATGCGCACGCCCAGGGCCGCCAGACGCTCACTGTCATTGAGCTGCGGGTTGCCGTAGGTCACCAGCATCAACGGCACCGTCAGGTTGGCGGCGATCTGCTCAAGGTGGTCGAAGTCTTTGACGCCAA
Source organism: Pseudomonas sp. PA-5-4B (assembly GCF_021606215.1). Lineage (NCBI taxonomy): Bacteria > Pseudomonadati > Pseudomonadota > Gammaproteobacteria > Pseudomonadales > Pseudomonadaceae > Pseudomonas > Pseudomonas sp. PA-5-4B. Next base: position 1,175 of record NZ_WKDB01000106.1, read on the forward strand.
CCATGCAGATGCCGTCGGCGCCGGCTTTCTCATAGGCCTTGGTGCGTGCGATCACATCTTCGGTCGGCAGCACACCGGCGTTGGTGCGCGCGATGATCGACAGTTCAGGGTCGACACGCGCTTCAAGCGCCGCCTTCACTTTGCCGATCCCTTCTTCGACGGAAATCAGGTCGGTGGATTTGCGCCCGAACTGCGCCGGCAACAGCGTGTCTTCAATGGTCAGCGCGGCCACACCGGCACGCTCAAGCTCTTCGACGGTGCGCATCACGTTCAAAGCGTTGCCGTAACCGTGGTCGGCGTCGGCAATAAACGGCAGTTGGGCGACGCGGCCGATGCGGGTGGCCTGTTCAACGAACTCACTCAGTGTGATCAACGCAAAATCGGGGGCTGCAAGTACCTGCAACGAGGCGACCGAACCACCGAGGATACCGACTTCAAAGCCCAGGTCGGCGGCGATGCGCGCGGACATGGGGTCGAAGACGGAGGCGGTTTCAACGCAGATTTGTTTTGCAAGCAGTTCACGGAAGTTGCGGCGCAACGCTGAGTGAGAAATCTTTGGCATGTTCTTTCCTGGCTTTGGTCATCGTCATGTGACGATCAATGTCTATTCGTGGTGGCGCCAAGATTACCACGCAGAGGAACCTGGGATTATGACGTTTGAGCATGAGACAGGCGCCGAACACATGGATCATCGGTTCACGCTCAGGCGCTGGACAGGCCGATTGCACCGTCGCGGGGCAAAGCCGCCCCATCCTGCACAACTGCTGTGCCGGCGGAGTGCTTAATCCCCGCAAGCGCAATGCCTATAGTGGATTCAAACCCGCCCAAGCCTGAGGTGAACCATGAACAGCGAGTTCAAACCCGACCTGACCGATACAGTGCCAAACGAGCAAGTGGACGCCGAGTACTTCGAGTACAGCAAGGCGGCCAACCCGATCAGCGCCAACCTGATTACCCGGATTCCCTACCACAGCTTCCCGGCCTCGCTCTACGACAGCGGCGCCTCGCGGGTGGTCGCGCTGGACCTCAGCCAAGCGCTGGGCTGTGAAGGCCCGGCGACCGGGCCAGGGTTGTGCGCAAATTTTATCCGGTTGAACGCCGGTGACGCCCTGGACCTGCACCCCAATGCGACCTCACAGGTGTTTTATGTCATCGCAGGCGAAGGCCGCGTGGTGCAGGGCGAACATGAGATCCAATGGTCCAGCGGTTGCTTTATCGCGCTGCCTGGCCTGCAGCCCGCGCGTTTCAGCGCTTCACAGGATGCACGCCTGTACTACGTGCATGATGAACCGCTGTTGCGCTACCTGGGCGTGACCCGCAGCACTGATCGCTTCGTGCCGACGTTGTATCCCGCCGCGCTGGCCAACCAGAAGCTGCGGGAAGCAGCGGATGACCCCCGCGCCCAGGACCGCAGCCGCATCAGCATTTTGCTGGGCAACCGCAATTTCCCCCAAACCCGAACCGTCACGCATGTGCTCTGGGCCATGTACGGCATTCTGCCGGCGGGCTCGATCCAGAAGCCGCACCGGCACCAGTCGATTGCGCTGGACTTTATCATCAACTGCCCCGAGGGTTGCTATTCGCTGGTGGGCACGGAGCTGGACGCTGATGGCCAGATCCGTAATCCGGTGCGGGTGGACTGGTCGCCGGGGCTGGCGTTCGTGACACCGCCGGGTTACTGGCATGCGCACTTCAATGAGTCAGACACCGAGGCATTCCTGATCCCTATCCAGGACGCCGGGCTGCAAACCTACCTGCGGGCGCTGGATATCCGCTTCAGCTGACAGTACTCGGTCAAAATGTGGGAGCTGGCTTGCCTGCGATTGCATCAACTCGGTATGCCTGATGTACCGAGGTGCTTGCATCGCAGGCAAGCCAGCTCCCACAGGTTTTGCTTTAGTGCCAGCCGCTCAGGTCGGCCTTATTTCCAATAGGGCGTTTCACCCAGTTGCTCGACGACAAAGTCGATAAAACAGCGCACCTTGGACGACACGATCCGCTTGGGCGGGTAGACAAACCACACCGCAAACGCCTGTTCAGCCCCCAGAATGCTCCAGTGCGGCAACCAGACCTGCAACTCACCCGCCTCAACGCTTTTGCTCACCAGCCAATCAGGCAGCAAGGCAAAGCCCAGGCCTTGGCGTGCAGCGAGCAACTGCGCGTCCAGGTCGTTGATGCGGATACAGTCGCCGTATACCAGCGGCAGGACTTCAACACCGGCCTCGAAGGCAACATCATGCGCGCTCAGGATGGCCGGCAGGCCGGCCAGGTCTGCCGGTGTCGCTGGGGCCGCGTACTGCTCACAAAACCCCGGGCTGGCCACCAGCAGGTACTTTCCCGCGCAGATCTTGCGCGCCTTGAGCGTGGAGTCGGGCAGGGCGCCAATCCGAATGGCCAGGTCAACGCCTGAATGAATCAGGTTGACTTGGGCGTTATCCAGCACCAATTCCAGCTTGATTTGCGGGTAGCGCACCAGGAACACGTTCAAGACCGGCAGGATATGGTGCCGGGCAAACGCCGGTGGCAAATTGAGCTTGAGCACCCCACGGGGTTGCTGGTTGAGCGCCGAAGTGGCTGCCTTGGCTTGCTCCAGCTCATCCAGCACACGGCGGGCGTGCAGCAGAAACGTCTGGCCGCCTTCGGTCAGGTGCAGCGTGCGTGTCGAGCGGTTGAACAGGGCGATGCCCAAGTCCTGCTCAAGATCCTTCACATAGCGCGAGACGGTAGACGCCTTGATGCCCAGTCGCTCAGCCGCCCGGGAGAAATTATTGCCTTCGGCGGCCTCGACAAAGGCGGTTAGCGCAGCGAAATAATCCAAGTGCCGCCTCGGTGGTCAGCGTGGGTGAGCGCTCAGGTTACCGGCTGTGGTCAGGCACCGCCACGGGCACGGATCCCGGTTGTTCGACGTCCTTATGATGGGTTTCACCAATAAACATATACATCGCCGGCACCATAAACAGCGTCAGCAACGTGCCAATCGACAGCCCGCTGAAGATCACCAGGCCCATATCATGCCGCCCCGCAGCGCCAGCGCCCGACGCCCACACCAAGGGCACCACGCCCAACACCATGGCGGCGGTGGTCATCAGGATCGGCCGCAGCCGCACCGCCGCCGCTTCTTCAATCGCCTCACGCTTGCTGTGACCAGCGCGCTGCAATTCGTTGGCAAACTGCACGATCAGGATGCCGTGCTTGGTGATCAGCCCCAGCAACGTCACCAAACCGACCTGGGTGTACACGTTGATCGAGGCGTAACCCATGGTGATAAAGGCCAGGGCGCCGAACAGGGCAGGCGGCACCGAGAACAGAATCACCACCGGGTCGCGAAAGCTCTCGAACTGGAACGCCAGCGCCAGGTAAACGATCAGGATCGAAAACAACAGCAGCCCGACGAAGCCGCCAGACTCCTGAATGAACTGGCGCGACTCGCCGGAGAAATCCGAGGTGTAGCCCGACGGTGCCACGTTGGTGAGGATAGTATTGAGCTTGGCCAGCAACTCGCCCTGGGCCACGCCGCTGACGCCCGATAGCGTTGCCGAGTTGAGTTGCTGGAAGTGGTTGATTGATTCCGGCTGGGTCGAGGTCTCGATGTGCGCCACCGTGCGCGCCTGGATCATGCTGCCCGAAGGCGTGCGGATGTAGTAATCGAGAATCTGGTCGGGGTTGAGGCGGTCGACTTGCAACACCTGGGGAATGACTTTGTAGGAGCGCCCGGCGGTGGAGAAGTAGTTCACATAATTGCCACCCAGTGCCGCCGACAGCGCGGCACCTACATCGGCCTGGGTCATGCCCAGCGCGGCGATTTTTTCGCGGTCCACCACCAGCTTGGCTTGAGGTTTGTCGAGTTTCAAATCCATGTCGGAGAACCAGAACAGCTGCTGTTTCTGTGCCTCGGCCATCACCGCCTGCGCCACTTCGTTGAGGTTTTCCACCGAATCGGTGGTGGTGATCACAAACTGCACCGGCAGCCCTTGGGCGCCCGGCAGCGAGGGCAGCGGGAAGGCGGCAATGGTGGCGCCCGGCACCTGGTTCCACTTTTGCTGCAAATCCAGAATCAGTTGGGCCTGGGAGCGTGTGCGCTCATCCCAGGTTTTAAGCAGCACGCCGCCCAGGCCCTGGTTGAGCGCGGGCAGGCCGGTGAGCTGGAACATCTGCGCGTATTCCGGCTCTTTATTGGCGATCTGGAAGGCCTGGTCGGCAATCCGCTCCATCTGCTGCGGTGAGGCGGTGGGTGGGCCTTTGATCTGCATAAACACCAGCCCTTGGTCCTCGGTGGGCGACAGCTCACTCTTGGCCGTCATGCCACTGGCGGCCACCAGCAAGAACAGCACAAAACCAAAGGTCACCAGCACCGGCCAGATATTCAGGCCGCCCGCCAGCACGCGGTGGTAACGCTTGCGCAACCAGTCAAAATAGTCATCGAGCTTGCGCGCGAAACGACCTTCTTCCTGCCCTGGTTTGAACAACTTGGAGGTCATCATCGGTGAAAGGGTCAACGCCACCACGGCCGACACGGTCACAGCGCCCGCCAGCGAGAAACAGAACTCCTTGAACAATGCGCCCGTCAGCCCGCTGCGCAGCCCGATCGGCACATAGGCGGCAATCAGCACCACAGTCATCGCGATGATCGGCCCGCCCAACTCCCGCGCCGCCACCAGCGCGGCCTCCAGCGCGGCCTCCAGCACGCCTTTGCCTTCTTCCTTGATGTGCCGGTCGACGTTTTCCACCACGATAATCGCGTCGTCCACCACCAGGCCGATGGCCAATACCAGTGCGAGCAAGGTCAGCAGGTTGATCGAATAGCCCAGCAGGTACATCACGAAGAAGGTGCCGACCAACGACAACGGGATCGCCACCAACGGCACGATCACCGCGCGGAACGAGCCGAGGAACAGGTAGATCACCACCGACACAATGATCATGGCCTCGACCAGGGTCTTCACCACCTCGTAAATCGAGGTGTTAATAAACGCGGTGGAGTCATACACAATTTCGCCGCGCACGCCGGCCGGCAGTTGCGATTGCAACTCGGGGAAGGCTTCGCGCACGCTGCTGGCGACGGTGAGGATATTCGCGGTGGGCGCCGCCTTGATGCCGATAAACACCGAGCGCTTGCCGGAAAACGCCACGCTGCTGTCATAGTTCTCGGCGCCAAGGGTGACGGTGGCCACATCCTCCAGGTACACCAGCGCATCGCCTTTCTGCTTGATCACCAGCCGCTTGAACTCATCCACTGTGTGCAAATCGGTGCCGGCGGTTAGGTCGACCGTCACGGTTTGCCCGCGTGTCGAACCAACGGCCGACAGGTAGTTATTGTTGGCCAGCGCCGTGGACACGTCCTGCGCGGTGACGTTATGCGCCGCCAGTTTGTCCGGGTCCAGCCAGGCGCGCAGGGCGAACTGGCGCCCACCGAGGATCTCGGCGGTTTGCACGCCCTGGATCGAGTCCAGCTTGGGCTTGACCACCCGCACCAGGTAGTCGGTGATGTTATTGGTCGGCAGCGTGTCGCTGTAAAAACCCAGGTACATGGCGTCGGTGGTCTGCCCCACGGCAATGGTCAGCACCGGCTCCTGGGCTTGCGTCGGCAACTGGTTCTTGACCGAATTGACCTGTGTGTTGATCTCGGTAAGGGCTTTGCTGGCGTCGTAGTTCAGCCGCAGCGTGGCGGTGATGGTGGAGATGCCGGTGATGCTCGACGAAGCCAGGTAGTCGATGCCCTGGGCCTGGGCAATCGCCGATTCCAGCGGTTGGGTAATAAAACCGGCGACCGTGGAGGCGTCGGCGCCGTAGTAGGAGGTGGTGATGGTGACCACGGTATTTTCGGTGCGCGGCCATTGATTCACCGGCAGTTCAAAAATCGAGCGCAGCCCCAGGATCAGAATGAACAGCGAGACGACGATGGCCCACACCGGTCGCTGGATAAAGGTATCGGTAAGCTTCATGGGACACCTTTAATGTTCTTGGGGCGTCGGCGCCGGGTCGTTCAGCGGTGCGGCGCTGTTGTCGACCTTCACCGGCGAGCCGTTCTTGAGCTTCATCTGGCCGCTGGTGATCAACAGATCGCCTTCCTTGACGCCGGACAGGATCGCGACCTGATCGCCACGGGTCGGCCCGGTCTTGATAAAGGTCTGTTGCGCGGTGAGCACCTCGTCACCCTTGTCATTCTTGCTCGAGGTGGCAATGAACACCGTGGTGCCATACGGGTTGTAGGTCACCGACGTTTGCGGGACGGTGAGGTAGCGTTGGGTGGCGCCCGAGCTGACCACGGCACGGGCAAACATGCCGGGCACCAGGTTTTGCTTGGGGTTTTCAACCGTTGCTTCGACGGTGACGTTGCGCGTGGTGGCATCGAACTGGGTGTCGATGGTGCTGATGCGGCCCTTGAACGTCTGGTTGGACAGGCCGTCAGCCGTTACCGCGACGCCCTGGCCAATGGCGATGGCCTCCATCTGCGTTTGCGGCACGCTGAAGTCGATGTAGATGGGATCAAACGTCTGCAATGTGGCGATCTTGTCGCCGGGGTTGAGGTATTGGCCGGGGTTGACGCTGGTGATACCGATGCGCCCGGCAAACGGTGCGCGAATGGTCTTTTTCGCCACCAGCGCACGCTGCTGCTCGGCGGCGGCAAGCTTGGCCTTCAAGTCGGCGGTGTCGCTGTCGACCTGGGCCTGGGAGATTGCGTTGACCGCCAGTTGCGCCTTGTCGCGCTTGAGCACGATGACGGCGAGGTCGGCTGTGGCCTCGAGCGAGTGCAGTTGCGCGATGTCGGAGTCGGCATTCAACTGCACCAGCAGTGCCTGGGCTTCGACATCCTGGCCGGGTTTGAACCCGATGGTGCGCACGATGCCGCCCACTTCCGTGGTCACATCCACGCCGCGCACTGCCTTCATCGAGCCCACCGCCGAGACGCTGGGTTGCCAATCGCTGAATGGCACCTGCATCGCCGTCACCACCGCTGCAGGCAAGGGCTGTTTGGACTGGGCGATCAGCGCCGAGATCTGCACGAACTTCACCCCGGCAATGATCGCGACAATCACCAGCACCACCACGATCATGATCAGCATCGGCCGCCACAGTCGCCGCTTGCGCGGGCCATTGGGGGCCGGTGGTGGGGCAGAGACAGGGGTGACTTCAGCCATGGGGTTTCTCACTGTTGATTCAGTTGAGCCGCGCGGCATCGGCCGGCGCGGCTTTGCTCTTGGCCGGCATGATTTCCTGCCACGACGGCAGGCCGAAGCGATCCGGGCTGCCCTTGGTGTCCGGGTTTACATCCGCACGGTTCCACCAACCGCCACCCAGGGCCTGGAAGAGGGCGGTGGTGTCGCTGTAGCGGGCGGCCTGGGCCTTCACGCGTGACAGTGCAGTGTTTTGATAGGTCTGCTGGGCCGTGAGCAGGTTGATATAGGCCACCGCGCCGAGACGGAACTGGGCCTGGACCAGATCCAGGTTGGCCTGCGCGGAGCGCTCGGCCACGACCTGCTGGTTGAGCGCGTCGGCGTCGGCTTCCAGCGCCCGCAGTGCGTTGGCCACGTCCTGGAAGGCGGTCACCACCGTGCCGCGATAACGCGCCGCCGACTCGTCGTAAGCGGCCACGGCTGCGCGTTTACGGTGTTCGAGTGCGCCAGCGTCAAAGATCGGCTGGGTGATTGAACCCGCCAGGCTCCACACGCCGGAGCCCGATGAAAACAGCTTAGTGCCGCTTGCCACCGTGGAGCCCAGCGAGCCGGTAATGCTGAACTGCGGCAACTGGTTGGCGACGGCCACGCCGATATTGGCACTGGCCTGATGCAGTTGAGCCTCGGCGGAACGCACATCCGGCCGCTGGCCAACAATGGCCGAGGGCAGGCTCACCGGCAGTTCTTCGGGCAGCCGTAAAGACGCCAGGTTGAAGCGTTCGCCCTGGTCCTGATTCGGGAAGCGCCCCAGGTAGGCCATCAACTGATTGCGTGTCTGCGCCAATTGCTTTTGCAACGGCGGCAAGGTCGCACGGGTTTGCGCCAGTGCGGTTTGCTGGGTCAGCACGTCGGAATCGCCAATCGCCCCCAAACGCCGCTGGGCTTGCAGCAGGTCAAGCTGGCCGCCCTGCAGGCGAATGATTTCCTCGGTAGACGCGATTTGATCGCGTACAGACGCGAGGCTGATGGCGGTATTGACCACATTGGCAGTCAGGGTCAGGTAAGTCGCCTCCAGCTGGAAGCGCTGGTATTCGGCCTGCGCCGTGGTCGACTCGATTTGCCGGCGCGTACCGCCAAACACATCCGGGGCATAGGAGACGCTCAGCGACGCTGAACTGACGGTCAGTATTGGCGATTGCGGCACGCCGGAGGTGACCCCCGAGACTTTCTCACGGGCCTTCTGCACATTGCCGCTCACCGACGGGAACAACGACGCTTGATCGGCATAGATCAGCTCGTTGGCCTGGCGCAACGCGGCTTGCGCGGCGCTCACATCCGGGTTGGCCTTCAAGGCTTCTTCGACCAATGCGTTCAAGGCGGGCGAACGAAACAGCGTCCACCATTGGCCAGGAATATCCATCCCGGCGATCAGCCGCTGCGCGGCACCACCGGTGTCGATATCGGCGTGGGCGGTGGTGGTGAGTTTTTCTTTTGAATAGTCGGCGTTCGCGGCCACATCGGGTCGGGCGAAATCCGGCCCGACGGTGCAGCCGGCGAGGGCCAGGCACAGGAGGCTAAGCGGAGCGAGAACGTGTGATACACGCTGCCGAGGCTGCTCTTTCATGTTGACTCTATTAATCAGTTGGCTAACTGTTTTTTTGTTGAGCAATGACTGCAGGTACATCAGGGACGCTGGACTCAAACCAGTGTAGGTGGTGCCGGGCGCTATGCAATGTCGCCCCCTGAGTTTCCGATGCACTGATGGCTATAAAATGCATATCCCGCATTCTTGTAGAATTAGGATATGCATAATCAGTATTTTACACTGGATGATCAGTCCCTCATCTTCTCCCTCCTTATAAACAGGCTTCTGGAGAAAAACGTGCGTTACCTGACAACACTGACGGCCGGGATGACCGCCGCCTTGCTATGCCTGACTGCGCACGCGCAAACGCTGGTGGTAGGCGACCAAAGCTACAACGCCCAGGCCGTGATGGAAGCAGCGGGGGTGCTCAACGACCTGCCCTACACCCTGGAATGGAAACAATTCACCGCCGGCTCGCCCGTCGCCGAAGCGCTGAATGCCAACAGCCTGGACATCGGCCTGCTGGGGGATGCGCCGGTGTTGTTCCTGGGGGCACTCGGCGCGCCGATCAAAGTGATTGGCATCAGCCGACAGAACCTCGAAGGCGTGGCGATTCTGGTTAGAAAAGACTCCTCGATCCACAGCCTTGCCGACCTTGCCGGCAAGCGCGCGGCCATCTGGAAAGGCTCCTGGAGCCAGCAACTGCTGCTGACGGCGCTGGACAAAGCCGGCGTGCCACATGACTCGCTGGAGCTGCGGTACCTCAGCGCGCTGGATGCTTCCCATGCGTTGGAAGGCGGCTCGGTTGATGTGATCGCCACCTGGGAACCCTACGTTACCCAACAGGAACGCCAAGGCGCACGGGTGCTGGCAACGGCTGAGGGGTTGATACCTGCGCAGAGCTTTATTGCCGCCAACACCAAGGCCTTGGAGAGCAAACGCGCACCCATCAGCGACTTTCTGCAGCGCTTGAAGAAGGCCCGCGACTGGACACGCCAAAGCCCGGCCAATGCCGATGCGTATGCGGATGCCTGGGCCAAACGTACCCGCGCCGATGCCGACATCGCCCGCGCCTGGTTTGCCCGCGCGCGCACCACAGTTGAGCCGGTCACGGCCCAGTCACCGGTGGAAGCGCAAAAGACCGTGGACTTTTTTGCCAGCCAAGGCCTGGTCAAGTCCTATTCGGCGGCCAGCCTGTTCGACGATTCATTCGCAGCCGCCTTGCAACCCGCCGTGGCCAAAACGCTTCAAGGAACACTGAACAAATGACTAAAAGACAGCTGAAACTTGGCGCCCTGACGATGGGCTGCGGCGGCCCCGGCCGCCATAACCTATGGCTTGACCCCGAGTTACCGGCCGATGCCAGCGTCAACGTCGACTGGTACATCGACATTGCCCGCCAGGCGGAGGCCGCACTGTTCGACTTGATATTTATCGTCGACAGCCAGTTCATCACGCCCGGCTCGCCGTCCCACTACCTCAATCGCCTGGAGCCGCTGACCCTGTTATCGGCATTGGCCGTCAGCACACGGCATATCGGTTTGGTCGGCACACTGACAACGTCCTACAACTCGCCCTACAACGTGGCACGGCGCTTGGCCTCCCTGGACCTGATCAGCAAAGGCCGCGCCGGCTGGAACGTCGTCACCAGCGGTGACGCTGGCACCGCCGGCAACTACAGCCGTGACGAGCATTACGACTACGACACCCGCTACGGCCGCGCCGCCGAACATGTCCAGGTGGTACAGGGCTTGTGGAATTCCTATGAGGATGACGCCTTCGTGCGCGACCGTGCGACGGGCCAGTTTCTCGACCCCAGCAAACTGCACAGCCTGAACCACAAGGGCGAGCACTTTTCAGTGGTCGGCCCGCTGAATATCCAGCGCTCGCCCCAAGGCCAGCCGGTGATCTTCCAGGCCGGTGACTCGGAACAAGGCCGCGACCTGGGCGCCGCCACCGCCGATGTGATCTTCACTCACGCCGCCAGCATCGAGCAGGGCCGGGCGTTTTACCGGGATATAAAGGGCAGGGCGCTGCAACACGGGCGCGACCCGGAGCAGTTACTGGTGATGCCCGGCGCGGAAATCTATGTAGGCGATACCGACGAGCATGCGCGTGAAATCGAGCAGTATTACCATCAGGCTGACCATAGTTTTGAGCTGGCACTGAAGGAGTTTGGGCGTAATTTCGGCTGGCATGATTTCAGCCAATACGACCTGGATGCGCCGTTTCCGCAGGAGAGTCTGGAGGCTGCACGCAGCAGCTTTTTTACCAATGCCAAGCGCATTGCTGATCAGGCGCGGGAGAAGGGGTTTACCTTGCGTCAGACGGTTGAATTTGGCCGGCAACTGCGGCCGGGGGCGTTTGTGGGGACGGCGGATACTGTCGCGAAAAAAATGGCCGATTGGCTCCAGGCGCGGGCGGTGGATGGGTTCAATATTTATATTGGGCATCCGGGGCAGTTCACGCGGTTTACGCAGGAAGTCATACCGTTGTTGCAAGAGCGCGGGGTTTATCGCGCGGCGTATGAAGGCACGACGTTACGCGAGAGTTTGGGGTTGGGCGTTGCGTAGAGGGTTTTGGGCGCGGGTGGCCTGTTGCAACTTATCAGCGCAGGCCACCGTACCAGCAATAACAGACTCGAGGTTACAACGGGCTCAACCCTGTCGAGGGTTGAGCAGTGTCCAGTCAAACTCGAGTTGCACACGCTTGACCATTTCGATGACCTGAAAGGCAAAACCCGTCTGCTCACGGTCATTTAGCATTAGCCAGGCATCCGGATCAACGCTCCAGTCCGATGCAATGGGCAGCGAGGAGAATGCGCGGGCGTCGTATGTCCACCAGGGCCACCATTTCGTCGTGCCGCCTGACACATCACACAGTGCGTCCATGTGTTTACCGAGCCGCTGAACATCCAGCTCAGCATGTTCACCTTCGTCCCAGCGGCATATCCCGAAATAGAGCCTGCCGTGATTACCCCGATCAAACGCCCAGCCGAGGCCAAACAGGTGTGAGGGATCAAAACGAATACTGAACGACCCTTGCGGCGAACCGTCCAGCAATGTCTGGTCCCAAAACAACTCAGCATTTAAGTGACTAAGGTTGAGTTTCAGGTGAGCCAGAAAGCCTCGCCACATTTCGCGCTTGGCCTCACGCAACTGCTGGGAAATCAAGAATGCAGCCTTGATGTTTTTGTCATTGCGCAGCAACAACCGCGTGAGTTCCTGGGTTGTGTCCAAATGCCGTTCTCCATTGATGTGTTGATCTACAAACTGGGCGAGCGCCTCAACGAACACCCTTACTGAGTTTGCCCGCGTATGACGCGCACAGTCTTCGAGCCACGCCTTGAGACGGAAGAAATCAAAGGTGACGATCCGTTCAGCGAGTGAGGCTGGCGTGCCCATGGGGAGGCTGCGTTCGCAAACATCACCATTGCTTAGGTAGATGAGCAACCACTCATCACCATGCTGCTTGTTAAGGTAGATTGCGTAGTCGAGCAATTGGTTGGGTTGATCGGGCGCCCAAGGTTTGTTCTCGATTGCTACGCTGCCAGAACTGAAGCGCAGGTACATGTCCAGACGGCGACCGCTGGGCAGCCTGAACTCCGTGTGGTTGCTCTTGTGTTCCGCTGGCGCGGGGTGAAATTTCTGATCCTGAAACAGACGCAGGAAGCTGCTCAAATACAGATCACTCTGCCCGTGTGCGCCATTCGGATCGAGCAGCAAGCTCAGATAGGCGGAGAGGGCGTTCTCGTCGCTTCGCAAAAACGCCATGAGCTGAAAGTCAGGGGCCAATTGCGCCTGGTAGCGACGTTTGGCCTGTTGGTCCACGTCATACCAGAGATGGAACTCGTTAAGCAGATCTTCAACAGCGCCGATATTCATCTCAATCCTTGTTGTTCGCAAAAAATCCGGCATTACGATCGCCGCGCCCCATTTGAATGCGTTTGCTTCATCCAGGACCCAGGGTGGCGCAGGCGCTGGCAGGCACCCCGAAGGCAGTGTCAGGCAATAAAAGCGGAGCATACCTAGGGCATGGAGGATTTACGCGAAAGTAAAGATCCGGGTTTTGCCCGCAGGCAAAAATAAAGATTGAGTATTCACACCAAATGTTATTTTAATAACACCCATAAGAGCGTCACGACCGTCCTGGACGTGCTCGCAAGAAAATGGGATGCCCCTGTAAATGACAATTGAACAGCGTTTGATGGAAGAGGCCAAGCGGGCGGCCGAACGCACGTATTCGCCTTATTCCAGGTTTCCGGTCGGCGCGGCATTGCTGACCGCCGATGGTGAGGTCGTACTGGGCTGCAACGTGGAGAACATCTCCTACGGGCTGACCAATTGTGCCGAACGCAGCGCTTTGTTCAGTGCCATCAGCCAGGGCCATGCGCCGGGCAGTTTCAGGGCCATCGCGGTTTACGCACCCAACGTTTCACTGATAAGCCCTTGCGGTGCCTGCCGCCAGGTGATGCTGGAGTTGATGGCCAAGGATGCAGTGGTGATTTGCCAGGGCAGTGACCCTGCCACCACGCGTACCTGGACCCTGGCGCAATTGTTGCCGGGTGCTTTCGACGCTTTCTAATCCTGGGCAGGCCAATTGGCCTGTGTCCGCTCGGTCCATTATTGAGACGCCTGCATGATCAGTCTTGTCGGAATAGCGACCCTTATTGTCATTGCCATTGCTTTATCCCACCAGCGACGCTCGATCAACTGGCGCACGGTTTCGGTCGCCTTTGTGATCCAGGTCCTGATCGGCGCTTTTGCGCTGTACGTGCCCTGGGGCCAGACGGTGCTCGCCGCGCTGTCGGGCGCGGTGGCCTCCCTGCAGCTCTACGCCAACAAAGGCATCGAGTTTCTGTTCGGCGGTTTGAGTTCTCCGCATATGTTTGAAGTGTTCGGCAATGGCGGGTTTGTATTCGCTATCCGGGTGTTGCCGATGATTGTGTTCTTCGGCAGCTTTATCTCGGTGCTGTATTACATCGGCGTGATGGGCTGGATTATCCGGTTGGTGGGCGGCGGCCTGCGTCTGTTGCTGGGCACCAGTCGAGTCGAGTCGATGGTGGTGACGTCGGCGATTTTCATCGGCCAGTCGGAGGTGCCGCTGGTGGTACGGCCGTTCATTGCCAAGCTGACGCGCTCTGAGTTGTTCGCGGTGATGGTCGGCGGTTTTGCCGCGGTAGCAGGTTCGGTGCTGCTCGGTTACGCCGGGCTTGGGGTGGAACTCAAATACCTGATCGCCGCGTGTTTCATGTCGGCGCCGGGGGCGTTGTTGATGGCCAAGCTTATGGAACCGGAAACCGAAGCGGCGCGCACCGACGAGGTGATTGAAGAGCTGGGACAGGCCGAGAATCGCCCCACCAATATCATCGACGCGGCTGCCGAGGGCGCGCAGGTCGGCTTGCGCCTGGCGTTGGCGGTGGGCGCGATGCTGCTTTCGTTTATCGCGCTGATCGCCTTGTTCAACGGGCTGCTGGGCTGGGCGGGCAACTGGTTTGGTTACCCGCAGCTGACCTTGCAA
>NZ_WKDB01000107.1:0-14800 GCF_021606215.1 Pseudomonas sp. PA-5-4B
GTCGAGAATTAGGGGTGATTTCCAAGGGCCAGCAGGGCGGATCCCTTTCATTTGAAGGACGTTTCCTAGAGAATTCCAGGCGCTTGCGCCAGCTAAACTCCGCGACTAGGCTGCGTTCCGTCACTGTTTTTTCAGTGATCGGGTTTAGTCGCCCGGACTTCGCTAGGCGCACGCGCCATCCCAAAGCCAGGTGTTTCCTCACCTGCACTTTATGGTGGCTGTGCGCAGGGCACCTTCGGGTGCGCCGGTGCCTAGCGGCCGGTCGACTAACCTGCGTACAGCCGCCACCTCTGCTCGTTTAGTCGCGAAAGGACGGTGGTAACCACTTACTGCTAGAGGTTTTCTATGGATAACGTTGTTTCGGATTTGCCGTCATCGGCTGCGACTAAGCCATTTACTGTTAATGAAGAGCTCAGCTTTGAAGATGCCTGGGTGCGCGTGGCCGAGTTGCTGCAGTGCGCGGTGGCTACGTCGCAGGCGCTTGGTGAACCACTGGGGGCGCCGCATCGGGCGGTGATGCATTTGGTTGAGATGGCGAAGATGGTGGCGGATCGGGCTGTGGAGTGTTTGCAGCCGAGGTGACCCACCTTTGCTTATCCAATTGTCCAACAGCTGTTTGGACAATTGGTTTGTAATTTCTCACGGGCATTAAAAAGCCGGCTTGTGGCCGGCTTCTCGGGGACTGCCTCAGCTTGTTTTTGACAAACCTCACCAGCCTTCAAATCGCTCAGCCCACATCGAGTCGGGCTGAATAGTAGGGGCATCAGCGGGAACTCCTCCGCATCGCCGAGCAGGGTGGATAGCGCAAAGCCACCCTCTGCCAAATGTGGGCGGCATGATACCCATATTCACCTCATATGCCTACCTCCGGGTCCGATTTAGAGCCTTCCCAGCCCAGCAGGTGTTCGTCCAGTGGGACCGGTCTGCGGTTGTTCAGGGTGGACCACCAGAACACCCAGCCGACGATCCCGAAGTTCTGTTCAAAGCGTTGTTCGTGGGTGAGGTATTCGTCCGGGTGTTCGCCGGCGTTGTGGCTGCGCATGCGCAGGCCGCCGCCGGGGCGGTTGTAGAGGTATTTGATGCGGAGCATGCCGTCGTGTTCGACGGCGTAGATTTCGCCGTCGGTGATTTGGCTGCGGCCGCGGTCGATGGCGAGGGTGGCGCCTTGTTGGATGATGTCGGTCATGCTGTTGTCGACCATGTAGGCGCCTACCGCGCGGTCGGGGTGTACGTTGAGGGTTTCGAGGGTGTGCAGGGAGACGCGGATGCGTTCGCTTGAGGTGAATGTGGGGTGGAGGGCGATCTCCACGTCGATTTTTTCTGGGAGACGGGCGGGGCCCGTGAGGTACTTGCCGCTGTCTTCGCGGGTGGCGATGCCCTTGCTTGGGTCCGGGCCTTCCAGCAGGAAGTTGGCCGGTGGGTGTTTGAGGCCTTCGCCGGTGCGCAGCCAACGGCTGGAGACGCAGAGCAGTTCTGCGATCTCGTTAAGTCGGCCCATGGGCACGCCGCGCTTGAACCAGTTGTTCACGTGTTGAGGCGTGACACCACGGTTCTTGGCGAAGTCGGAGGCGGAAAGATGAACTTCCCGCAGTAACGCTTTTAGTCGATCACCTGATGTATTCATAAACGCAGAGTTTACTGGCCGGAAAAATACATCAAATAAACTATGCGTTGAGTTTCGCGTGTAGGGATTTGCTTAGTTGTAGTCTGATATGTCAGTTATCTAATCTTATTAAACGTTCCGAATTAAACATTGAACTTGGCGTTTAATTTTTCCCACAAAAAAAGCCCCGAATCGTCGGGGCTTTTTTGATTGCCGGGGCAATGAGGAGCGGGTATCAGCCTTTGTAGGCAGCGACCGACTTCATGATCTCGGCGCGGGCGGCGTCTGCGTTGCCCCAACCGTCGATCTTCACCCATTTGCCTTTTTCGAGGTCTTTGTAGTTCTCGAAGAAGTGCTTGATCTGTTCCAGCAGCAGTGGCGGCAGGTCAGTGTATTCCTTCACGTCCACGTACAGCTGGGACAGCTTGTCGTGTGGCACCGCGATAACTTTGGCATCGCCACCGCCGTCGTCGGTCATGTTCAGGATGCCGACTGGGCGCGCGCGAATCACCGAGCCTGGGGTAACCGGGTAAGGGGTTACTACCAGCACGTCGAGGGGATCACCGTCGTCAGCCAGGGTGTTAGGGATAAAACCGTAGTTGGCCGGGTAGAACATCGGGGTGGCCATGAAACGGTCAACGAACAGGCAGTCGCTGTCTTTGTCGATTTCGTATTTGATCGGCGCGTGGTTGGCCGGAATTTCGATGGCGACGTAGATGTCGTTCGGCAGGTCTTTGCCAGCCGGAATCTTGCTGTAGCTCATTGGGCGGTGCCCCCGTAGTTGGCCATGAAACATGGCCGGATTGGCCTAAAAGTGGCGGCGATTATAGGCATATTCTGACGCCGATGCCATGCGTCAGACGTCGTGTGGCGCCAGCGGTTCAGTCTGGTAGCGGGCATCGCCGGTTTGCAGTTGGTGCAGGCGGGCCAGCGGGTCCTGGCGATAGAAGCGGCTCAGTTGCGCGTACACCTGGGGGTAAGTGCCGACCAGTAAATCCGGGGCACTGAAGAAATACTCACTGGTGACGGCAAAGAACTCCGCCGGGTTTTCGGCGGCGTAGGGGTCGATGTCGGTCTCGGCGTCCGGGTTGGCATCCAGCTGGCGGTTGAGGTCGTCAAAGGCGCTTTGCATCACGCTGGCCCATTCCTGCACGCGCATGTCGTGGTGCAGCGGCGGCAGGCCGTTGGCGTCGCCGTTGAGCATGTCCAGCTTGTGCGCCAGCTCGTGGATCACCAGGTTGTAGCCTTCCCACTGGCCGCTGGCCAGTACGCCGGGCCAGGCGAGGATCACCGGGCCTTGCTGCCAGGCTTCGCCGCTGTGCTCACCGTCCCACTCGTGCTCGACGCCGCTGGCATCGCGATGGCGCTGGGGGCTGAGGAAGTCGTCGGGGTACAGCACGATTTCGTGAAAACCCTGATACCAGTCGAGGTCGCCCAGGTTCATCAACGGCAATTGTGCCTGGGCGGCGAGCAGCAGGCGCTGTTCCTGATGCAACTCGACGCCGGGCAGGGCGGTGAGGTGCTTTCCATTCAGGAACACCACGCAGGCTTCGCGCAGCCACTGGTCCTGCTCGGCGCTGATGCCGTCGAGGAAGGTCAGGTGGTGGCGCACCCGCTGCCAGGTGTCATCGGCAATCGGGTGCTTGGCCAGCAGGCGCCGGCGACGCCAGGCGCTGAGGGACCACATCGCGGGTTACTGCGGCTTGGCTTCGGAACTGCGGCCAAAACGGCTGCGGACCACGCCGATGATCATTGGCACCAGCGACAGCAGGATGATGAACACCACCAGCAGCGAGAGGTTCTTTTTGATAAACGGCACGTTGCCGAAGAAGTAACCCAGGGTGACCAGGCCGCCAACCCACAGGATGGTGCCGAACACGCTGAACCCAAAGAAGCGCGGGTAAGGCATTTTGGCGATACCGGCCACGAACGGTGCAAAGGTACGCAGGATCGGCAGGAAGCGCGCCAGGGTCACGGTTTTGCCGCCGTGTTTGTCGTAGAAGTCGTGGGTTTTTTGCAGGTAGTCGCGGCGGAAGATTTTCGAATTCGGGTTGCTGAACAAGCGTTCCCCGGCCGTTCGTCCGATCACGTAGTTGGTACTGTCGCCGAGGATGGCTGC
Organism: Pseudomonas sp. PA-5-4B; assembly: GCF_021606215.1. Lineage (NCBI taxonomy): Bacteria > Pseudomonadati > Pseudomonadota > Gammaproteobacteria > Pseudomonadales > Pseudomonadaceae > Pseudomonas > Pseudomonas sp. PA-5-4B. The sequence goes on from NZ_WKDB01000107.1 coordinate 3,723, forward strand.
CAGCATTAGCAGGCCGCCCAGCAGGACCGGGTCCATGCCGCCGCCTGCGGCGACGGCGCCGGCGATAAACAGCAAGGAGTCACCGGGCAGGAAGGGCATGACCACCAAACCGGTTTCGCAAAAGATAACCAGGAACAGAATGGCGTAGATCCACACTCCGTAGTTTCTTACCAGCATGTCGAGGTACACGTCGAGATGCAGAATAAGGTCGAGCGGGTTGAAATCCATGGATGGCACCTGTGTGAATGGCCCGACTCAGCGGGCCTGTGCGGAAGCTACGGGTAAGTTAGGCTACAAGGTTATGTCGCGATTCTTACAACTCTGAGAGGTCCGCATTATACGGATTAAGAGGTGAAAAGCGTGTTGGTTTTGTAGCGGGGAGTGTCGCTGGTAGCAAGGCCCCACACCGACCTAAATGTTGCTCAGATGTAAATGTGGGAGCTGGCTTGCCTGCGATAGCGGTGGGCCAGCAAATGATGCATCCGCTGATACTTCGCTTTCGCAGGCAAGCCAGCTCCCACAGTGGAGCGCTGGTGTTTTCTCAGTCCTCACTGATCGGCAGCACGTAGTTCTTGAACTCCGTATCTTCCCGAAAGCCGATCGACTCATAGGTCTTCTGCGCCACTTCATTGTCACTGCTGGTCGACACCCGCAGCCGCACGGCCTGGGTCTCCTTGGCCATCTTCTTCGCGGTGCGCATCAGGTTGTCGGCCACCAACTGCCGGCGGGCATCTTCGGCGACGTAGATGTCGTTGAGGATCCACACGCGTTTAAGCGACAGCGACGAAAAGCTCGGGTACAGCTGGCAGAATCCCAGCAACCTTTTGTCGTCATCATCCGCCAGGGCCAGGTAGATCACCGACTCCTTGCGGCGCAGGCGCTTTTCCAGAAAGGCCCGCGACGAATCCGGGAAGGGCAGCGCGCCATAAAACTCACGGTACTTGACGAACAACGGGGTCAGCAGGTCCAGGTGTTCCAGGGTCGCTTGAGTAATCCGCATGCCAGGCCTCAACTTCCAAATGGGTGTATGACCACACAAGCGGCCGTGACTCGATGCTGCCTAATGACGCAAAAAAGCGCAATCGTGCAGCTATCAGTCATTGGGTGGGCTGAGCAGGAAATTGCCTTTCATCAGGTCAGGATCATCCGATTCAATGGTCTGAACCTGCGCCTCGTCCTTGAGGTTGACCCCCGACAGCTGCCGACGACATGCCTCTTTCATCAAATAAAGCAGGCGATGGGCGGCCATGCCGTAACTCAGGCCCTCCAGTCGTACGTTGGAGATGCAGTTGCGGTAGGCATCGGTGAGTCCGACCTTGGGGTTGTAGGTGAAATACAGCCCCAGGCTGTCCGGCGAGCTGAGGCCCGGCCGTTCGCCGATCAGAATCACCACCATCTTGGCCCCGAGCAATTGGCCGACTTCATCGGCCACTGCCACGCGGCCCTGTTCCACCAGAATCACTGGCGATAAAGACCAGCCTTCAGCCTGGGTCTGTTCCTCCATGCGTGTAAGAAACGGCAGCGTATGTTTATGCACCGCCAGCGCCGACAGGCCATCGGCCACCACCACGGCCAAATCCACGCCGCCTGGGTTGGCGGCGGCATAGTCGCGCAGGCTCTGGGCTGACTCATCACTCAGGCGTCGGCCCAAATCCGGGCGTTGCAGGTACATGTGCCGGTCCACCGCAGCGCTGTGCAGCAACAGGCTGTCACGCCCGCGCTCGGCCATTTGGCTGCTCAGGCCCGCATGGTCGAAGGGCAGGTGTACCGCATCGCGCGCCTGGGCGTGGGCGAACTGAAAATCCAGCTGCGCGTTGGTGGGGATGCTGGTGCCGGTGCGGCCCAGGGCAATGCGCGCAGGCGTGAGGCGGCGCAGTTCCAGCCACGGGTTGTCAGGCAGGTCGAGTTGCACAGGCGGCTCCTTCATCCTAATTGCTTCAAGGCGTGGCGAAACGCCGGTGGCAGGCTGTTGCCGAAATGCACCTTGCCGTCGGCTTGGGTGAAGATGCCCATTTTCGCCAGCCACTGCTCAAACTCCGGCGCCGGCTTTAAACCCAATGTTTGCCGAGCGTACAGGGCGTCATGGAACGAGGTGGTCTGGTAGTTGAGCATGATGTCGTCGGAGCCGGGGATGCCCATGATGAAGTTGATCCCGGCCACGCCCAGCAGGGTCAGCAGCGTGTCCATATCATCCTGGTCGGCCTCGGCGTGGTTGGTGTAGCAGATATCACAACCCATCGGCACGCCGAGCAGCTTGCCGCAGAAGTGGTCTTCGAGGCCGGCGCGGATGATCTGCTTGCCGTTGTACAGGTACTCCGGGCCGATAAAGCCTACAACCGTGTTGACCAAAAACGGCTTGAAATGCCGCGCCACGGCGTAGGCGCGGGTTTCACAGGTTTGCTGGTCGACGCCAAAGTGCGCGTTGGCCGACAAGGCGCTGCCCTGGCCGGTTTCGAAATACATCAGGTTCTGGCCCAACGTGCCGCGATTCAGGCTCAAACCCGCTTCGTAGCCTTCTTGCAGCACGCTCAGGCTGATGCCGAAACTGGCGTTGGCCGCCTCGGTGCCGGCAATTGACTGAAACACCAGGTCCAGCGGCACGCCACGGTTGATGGCCTCGATGGAGGTGGTCACGTGGGTCAGCACGCAGGCTTGGGTGGGGATTTCGTAGCGCTGGATGATCGCGTCAAGCATCTCCAGCATGGCGCAGATCGAGGCGATGCTGTCGGTGGCCGGGTTGATGCCGATCATCGCGTCGCCGTTGCCGTAGAGCAGGCCGTCGAGAATGCTGGCGGCGATGCCTGCCGGTTCATCCGTCGGGTGGTTGGGTTGCAGGCGGGTCGACAGGCGCCCGCGCAGGCCCATGGTGCCGCGAAACTGGGTGACCACGCGGATCTTCTGCGCCACCAGCACCAAGTCCTGCACTCGCATGATCTTGGAAACGGCGGCGGCCATCTCCGGGATCAGCCCGGGCGCCAGGGCACGCAGGGTATGTTCGTCGGCCGCATCACTGAGCAGCCAGTCGCGCAGGCCGCCGACGGTGAGGTGGCTGACGGCGCTAAACGCCTGCTTATCGTGGGTGTCGATGATTAGCCGGGTGACTTCGTCGCTTTCGTAGGGGATCAGCACTTCTTCGAGGAAGTGTTTCAACGGGATATTCGCCAGCGCCATTTGCGCCGCAACGCGCTCGCCGTCGTTTTGCGCCGCCACACCGGCCAGGAAGTCGCCGGAACGCGCCGGGCTGGCCTTGGCCATCACGTCCTTGAGGCTGTCGAAGCGGTAGGTCTGAGTACCTACCGCGTGGGTAAAGCTTGCCATACAGTGTCTCCTTGGCGACGCGGGCTGCCCGTGAGTAAGGCGCCCGCATCGAGGTTTACGGCAGTTAGTGCAAGGCGGCCTCTGCGGCCTGGATCGCCGCGAATTCCTCTTCGGGCGTGCCTGCTACCAAGTGATGCCGGCTGTAGAAAGCAAAGTAAGCAATTAATACTCCATAGATGATCGCAGCGCCAATCACCACCCGTGGGTCCACCAGAAAGCCCGCTACCACGGCCACGCAGGCCAGTATCAGGGCGATGCCGGAAGTGAAAATGCCACCCGGCGTGCGGTACGGGCGGTCCATTTTGGGGCGGCGGACGCGCAACGTGATGTGCGCGGCCATCATCAGCACGTAGGAAATGGTCGCGCCGAACACCGCCACCAGAATCAGCAAATCACCCTGGCCCGTCAGCGACAGGCCGAAACCGATGATGCCGGGGATTACCAACGCCAGCACCGGCGCTTTGCTTTTGTTGGTCTGCGACAGCTTGCGCGGCAGGTAGCCGGCACGGGACAAAGCAAAGATCTGCCGCGAATAGGCGTAGATAATCGAGAAAAAGCTCGCGATCAGCCCGGCCAGGCCAACCAGATTGACGAAGCTGCCCATCCAGGTCGAGCCGCCGTAAGACAAGGCCAGCGCTTCAACCAGCGGGTTACCTGATTTGATCAGCGCGTAGGTGCCGGCGCCGCCGGGCGCAATCACCAGAATCAACAGGGCAAAACTGGTCAGCACCACAATGGCGCCGATCAATCCGCGGGGCAGGTCGCGTTTGGGGTTCTTGGTTTCTTCGGCGGCCAGGGGCACGCCTTCAACTGCGAGGAAAAACCAGATCGCGTAGGGAATCGCCGCCCACACGCCAACATAGCCAAACGGCAGGAAGGTGCTGGCGCCCTTGGCCTCGGTCACCGGCATGTCGAGCAAGTTGGCGACGTTGAAGTGCGGCACCATCGACACCAGGAACACCCCCAAGGCAATCGCAGCGACGGCGGTGATCACAAACATCAGCTTCAAGGCTTCACCCACGCCAAAGATGTGGATGCCGATAAAGATGATGTAGAACGCCAGGTAAATCATCCAGCCGCCGATGCCGAACAACGACTCGCAATAGGCGCCGATAAACACCGCGATGGCGGCGGGCGCGATGGCATATTCGATCAGGATGGCGGTGCCCGTGAGGAACCCGCCCCAAGGGCCGAACGCGCTGCGGGCAAAGCCGTAGCCACCGCCGGCGGTAGGAATCATGGAAGACAGTTCGGCCAGGGAGAAACACATGCACAGGTACATGGTGGCCATCAGCAAGGTGGCGAGGAACATACCGCCCCAGCCGCCCTGGGCCAGGCCGAAGTTCCAACCGGCGTAGTCGCCGGAGATCACGTAGGCAACGCCAAGGCCGACCAGCAGCACCCAACCGGCAGCGCCTTTTTTCAGTTCGCGTTGTTGGAAATAGTCGGTGCCGACTTTTTCGAAGTCGACGGAAGAGCCAGTGGGTTCGCTAGGCATGGGGAAGTACCGTCCGTTGTTATTATTGTGTGTAGCAAGCGAGATCGTTCCCACGCTCTGCGTGGGAATGCATCCCGTGACGCTCTGCGTCACCTTGCACCCGGCTTGAGCCTTGTGCAGACATCGGGACGCGGAGCGTCCCAGGCGGCATTCCCACGCAGAGCGTGGGAACGATCGGGGAGGGTTAGAAAAAGCCCAACGGATTAATGTCGTAGCTCACCAGCAGGTTCTTGGTCTGCTGGTAGTGATCCAACATCATCTTGTGGGTCTCACGGCCCACACCGGACTTCTTGTAGCCACCAAACGCGGCATGCGCCGGGTACAGGTGGTAGCAGTTGGTCCACACGCGGCCCGCCTTGATCGCGCGGCCCATGCGGTAGGCGCGGTTGATGTCGCGGGTCCACACGCCGGCGCCGAGGCCGAACTCGGTGTCGTTGGCAATCGCCAGGGCTTCGGCTTCGTCCTTGAAGGTGGTGATGCTCACCACCGGGCCGAAGATTTCTTCCTGGAACACGCGCATCTCATTGGTGCCCTTGAGCAGGGTCGGCTGGATGTAATAACCACCGGCCATGTCGCCGGTCAGTTGCTCGACCTTGCCGCCGGTGAGCAGTTGCGCGCCTTCGCCCTTGGCGATTTCCAGGTAGGACAGGATCTTGTCGAACTGCTGCTCGGACGCCTGGGCGCCGACCATGGTGTCGGTGTCCAGCGGGTCGCCGCGTTTGATCTGCTCGACCTTCTTCATCACCACTTTCATGAAGTCGTCGTAGATCGACTCTTCAACCAGCGCACGGGATGGGCAGGTGCACACTTCGCCTTGGTTAAAGAACGCCAGCACCAGGCCTTCGGCGGCTTTTTCGATAAACGAAGGTTCGGCTTTCATGATGTCGGCAAAGAAGATGTTCGGCGACTTGCCGCCCAGCTCGACGGTGGACGGAATAATGTTCTCGGCCGCCGCGTGCATGATGTGCGAGCCCACCGGCGTGGAGCCGGTGAAGGCGATCTTGGCGATGCGCTTGCTGGTGGCCAGGGCTTCGCCCGCTTCTTTACCGAAGCCGTGCACCACGTTCAGCACGCCCGGCGGCAGCAGGTCGCCGATCAACTCCATCAGCACGTTGATGCCCAGTGGGGTCTGCTCGGCAGGTTTGAGCACCACGCAGTTACCGGCGGCCAGGGCCGGTGCGAGTTTCCACGCGGCCATCAGCAGCGGGAAGTTCCACGGGATGATCTGGCCGACCACACCCAGCGGCTCGTGGAAGTGGTAGGACGCGGTAAGTTCGTTGATCTCGGCGCTGGTGCCTTCCTGGGCGCGGATGCAACCGGCGAAGTAGCGGAAGTGGTCGGCGGCCAACGGGATGTCGGCGTTGAGGGTTTCACGCACGGCCTTGCCGTTGTCCCAGGTCTCGGTGATGGCCAGCAGTTCGAGGTTCTGTTCGATGCGGTCGGCGATTTTCAGCAGCACCAGCGAGCGGTCCTGGGCCGAGGTCTTGCCCCAGGCGTCAGCGGCGGCGTGGGCGGCATCCAGTGCCTTGTCGATGTCTTTGGCAGTGGAGCGCGGGAATTCGGCGATGGGCTTGCCGTTGACCGGCGAGGTGTTAGTGAAATAGTTGCCGTCCACCGGTGCAACGAACTCGCCGCCGATGAAGTTGCCGTACTTGGCCTTGAAGGAAACGATCGAGCCTTCGGTGCCGGGATGTGCGTAACGCATGGTGGGTATCTCCTGCTTTTATGTTTATTGGAGTACAGCGGTGTTGCGCGTGATAAAGCGTAGAGCAAAGGTTGGGCCATCGCTTTACACACCTGTTAAATCAAGGGTTTGAGCTTTGTTGCGAGGCGTTACGGTGACAAGGCTGGCACAGACGGTGTGACAGTTTGTGCCATAAGCGATACACCCTGTGACCGGTGGGTCGGCGCGGGATTGCAATGGCCGGATGGCTGGGGGATGCTGGCTGCTCTCACGCAGGGAGAATAATAAGAACATGCACAACGATCATTTCAGTCGCCATGCTCAACAGGTCCTCACCGTCACCCGCGGGCAAGACCTCGCCCACGGCCCCGGCAGCGACCCGTCCATCGCCCGGTCCTGGTTGCGGTGCCTGGAGGACTATCACCTCGACCCCGCGCTGACCATGGCGCCCACCGTGCTGGAACACGGGCGCCTGCTGGAAAGTCGCGAGCGCTTGCAGCAAGTGCTGCGCATTGCCGGCAGTGAGATGAACAGCCTGCATCAACAACTTTCCGGCGCCGGCCATGCGGTGCTGCTCACCGATGCGCGTGGGGTGATCCTCAACTGCGTTACCGCGCCGGCCGAGCGCAAGGTGTTCGAGCGTGCGGGGCTATGGCTGGGGGCCGACTGGAGCGAGGCGTGCGAGGGCACCAATGGCATCGGCACCTGCCTGGTGGAGCGCCAGTCGCTGACCATTCACCGCGATGAGCATTTTCGCGGCCGCCACACCGGTCTGACCTGCTCAGCGAGCCCGGTGTTCGATCCCCATGGAGAACTGCTGGCCGTGCTGGATGTGTCTTCTGCACGTGAGGCGGTGTCGCGCCAAAGCCAGTTCCACACCATGGCGTTGGTGAACTTGTCGGCCAAGATGATCGAAAGTTGTTACTTCCTGCGCCATTTTGAAAAGCACTGGCTGCTGCGCTTTCACTTGCAGGCGGAATCTGTGGGGTTGTTCAGCGAAGGGCTGCTGGCCTTCGACGGTGACGGACGTATCTGTGCGGTCAACCAGAGCGCCCTGAACCTGCTGGGCCAGGCGCGGGGCGGTTTGCTGGGGCAGCCGGTGGAAGCGTTTTTCGAATGCTCGCTGGACCAGTTGCTCGGCCGCGCCAGTGCCAATGCCACCGCCAGTTGGCCGTTGCGTACGCGCGATGGCCGGCATTTGTTCGCTGCGTTGCGTGGTCAGGCACGGAGTACACCGCCGGCGCCGATGGCCAAGCCCGAGGCACCGCGCCTGCCGGGCATCTGCCTCGGCGACCCGGTGTTACAGAGTGATTTTCGCAAGGCCCTCAGGGTATTCGAGCGCGACGTGCCCCTGTTGATCAACGGCGAAACCGGCTGTGGTAAAGAAGCCTTCGCCAAGGCGGTGCATCAAGCCAGCCAGCGCGCCGACAAGGCTTTCGTTGCGCTTAATTGCGCCGCCATCCCGGAAAACCTGATTGAAAGCGAGTTGTTCGGTTATCGCGGCGGCAGCTTTACCGGCGCGCTGAAAGAAGGCATGCGCGGTAAATTACAGCAGGCCGATGGCGGCACCCTGTTTCTAGATGAGATAGGCGACATGCCTTTCGCGTTGCAAACCCGTCTTTTAAGGGTGCTGGAAGACCGCGTGGTGGTGCCCATCGGGGGCGCGCCGCAGGCGGTGGACGTCAGAATCATCAGCGCGACCCACCGCGACCTGTTAGCGCGTGTTGCCGACGGTAGCTTCCGCGAAGACCTTTACTATCGCCTCAACGGCCTTGAGATTGCCGTGCCGCCCTTGCGCGACCGCAGCGACAAAGCGCAGTTACTGGCGTTTTTGCTGGCGGAGGAAGCCGCAGGGCAAGCGGTGGTGCTTGATGAGCCAGCGCGGCGCGCTTTGCTGGACTACGCCTGGCCGGGAAACATTCGGCAATTGCGCAACGTGTTGCGTACTTTGGCGGCGTTGTGCGAGGACGGGAAAATCAGCGTTGAAGACCTGCCGCCCATCATTCGCCAACCGCGCCCCGTGAGGGCTTTAGAGCCCCAGCAGGGGGGCGTTCTGGACGATGCAGAGCGTGTAGCGTTACTCAATGCACTCAAACAGCAACATTGGCACATGTCCCGCACGGCAGAAAGTTTAGGCGTGAGCCGGAATACGCTTTACAGGAAGTTACGTCGGCACGGAATTGAACGTTGTTCACACGCGTGATCTGCACGTTGTTACTGCAGCCCTCATAGTGCCCGCTTTTAGTCACCGATGAGAGAAGTGGGTTGAAACGTTTGGATAAACCTTGCCTGATGTTTTTTGTGTGATTTGTACAGTTGTGAGCCACTCAGTCTCTGAATAGTTACTTGTTTTTATTCGGGTTCGGGTGTGGAAATGACAAATATTGAAGCAGTAAAAGTATCACCCATCTTATCCAGTACAGGGGCCGATGAGCCTCCTGCGGCTGGCGCCAGGGTTAGCACCGATAAAGCACATGATGAACGCAACACGGATGCTCAGGTGCCTGACACCCCCGAAACCCGGGCGGTGGCTGACGCTCAGTTGGCGAGGCCCTACGCGTTAGCATTAGCGACGCGCTCCTTTCACACCTCAATGGGGCCAATGGATGTTCAAGTGCCTGCGCAGTCCACACTCGGTCGTTGGCGGACCCAATTGGACGACGCCTTTAAAAGCCGGGGGTTTTTATCGTGGGCGAAAGAACAGGGCCTTGATAGCAAAAGCCTCAAAGTGGATCCGTTCGCCGGGGAATTGACGGGAATTGTAAATGGCAAGATCCACACTTTTTCCTTAGAAGACAATTCGGGTTGGTCGGACATCTCCAGGGTGCTGTTGTCGATTGCCAGGGTGATCGCTCCAAAGCCTGGGCAGGCGTTCAGTTATCCTTGGCCGGGCGGTAAGGTGCCGCTGTACACGGTGGGTCGATTTTACGCAGAACCTATCGATCTCTCCCCTTCGCAAGCCGCCGCGCATCGAGAGAAATTGAAGGCCGGGTCAGCGTTTGAGTTCGCACCTGTGGGTCATGCGTCCCAGCGATCTGTCGAGGCGTTAGTGGAGCAGGGCGAGGCGCTGGGTGATGACGCTAATCGTCATGCACTTATCGCGGCCCTGAACGCCCAGGTCGACGATGCTGAAGGGAAAATAGATCTGAATAACGTTATGGTCCCGATTGACCGACGTTCAAGTTTATTTATCAAGGAGCAGCGCCGGGAGATAAGTGTTGCTCAGATGCTCGAAAATAAGGGGCATAAGCTACCTGGCAACCGTGCGCAGGCGCTTGGCTTGGCGAACGCACTCTCCTTTGACCTTGCCCATCGGATGCCTGGGGCCGACGGTGGGGGCGTCAGGCATATTGCGGGACTGCTGAATAAAACCGCGTTGCGCAAGATGAAGGCGGTAGTGGATCCGTGGAAGTTGAAACATGCAAGCCCGGCTCCTGATTCTCACGCAGGAGCCGGCAGTTTTATACGTAGCCTGATGAACAGGCCTGGGGCGCCTGCCCAGAAGATGATTCTGGACAATCCCTCATTGGCATTGGACCAGCTCATTCGGACGCCCGATGCACAGACGTTGGGCCTGGACATACAAAAAAGAATCAGCTCAGCAGAGTCGCCGACCGGTGCGATTGAGGCATTGACTGCGGCGCTCTTGCAGGACCTTGATCCTAACCCGGATAAGTCATGCTTCAACGTGGCGGGTTATAACCTCTATCAACGCGACAATATGGGGGCTAGCGCTTCTGAGATTGTTAAACGTTTTACGACTTATCTTGAAACTAAGCTGGGCGCGGATGTGGCCCCTCTTGCTGCGCAGCAATTACTGTCCGCCGTCGCCCCTGAACTCAAAGTAAAAAATATTCCTCCCGAACTTGTTTTTGGGTCTTATACGTGGGCGGAATTTTCAATAGCGGTTGCACTGGTAGAGCAGGAAGATCGCGGCGGCGCATCGGGAAACATGACGTTTCGTCAAATAGTGGACTATGCCGATGTGCAACTTAATATCCTTGAGGATGAGGACGCGTTAGCAAGCATGTCGATCAATCCGCTTAGGGCGTGGGGGGGCGCTAACAAGGTGATAAAATACAGCCCCGACGGTCAATATACGCCCGAGGAGGTTGAGCAATCACAGCGCGTGTTAAAGAAGCAGAAAAGGGAACTGGAATGGGCACGCACTGAGTTGTTGAAGCCGCCACCGACGCGGGAGTCGGAGGCGCTGTCTGAGTTCAAACGGGTGTACCCGGATGTTGATCCGACCAAGACAACCTTATGCAGTGTCATGGATAGCCGTTATATCGTATCGCCACTTGATGTCTATATGACCAAACCTTTTGAGCCAGACAGGTGGAAGTCACGTGATGAAAAGGAGTTGCCTTGGACGCAGATGAAGTCTCGCTTTTCTGAGCTTGATAACAATATCGGCCAAACGTTTGCTGAGAAGTTTGAGGGCTATAAAAAGACTCAGGCCGCGGGGTGGGCTATTCAGTTCAAATATCAGGCGTCTTTGCTGTCTATGGCTGAACAGGAGCGTATAAGTCAATCAACTGTAACGTTCATGCGAGTGTCTCGTCCTTTTTTGGGCAC
>NZ_WKDB01000108.1:0-14584 GCF_021606215.1 Pseudomonas sp. PA-5-4B
GACTGTGAGTAATTAAATGTTCTGGGGCTACCTTGGTATGGGCTCACTCCTCTTGATGTTTCTCAGTTTTCCACTCACCTTTTGCGCCATGTACACAAGGCTCGACGCAGCAGAAAGTTACCTGCAGTACAGCAGCTTTATCGTCGGATGCAGGCACACGTTTCGGAATACTCATTTTGAAGGAAGGCCTCAACGCGTATTTTCCATGGGCCTTGTCATCCTTATCCCAAAAGTGGTTCAGTGGCGAGGGATGGTGCTTGTTGAGGACGTTGAAAAAATCCCCCTGCACCTCAAGTGCTGGATGGTCGTACCGACACTCGTTACCTACCTATCCTTTGCCGGTATGTTTAGCAGCTGGTTATTTATCACAGACTGATTCGCGATAAAAAAAGGGCGACCCCAGGGCCGCCCTTATCTATCGCCTTACGCCGCGCTAAACATCTTATGCGGATCAATCACAAACTTCTTCGGCACGCCCGCATCAAATTCGCCGTACCCACGCGGCGCGTCATCCAGGCTGATCACCTGTACACCGACGATCTCAGCAATGTTGATGCGATCCCACATGATCGCCTGCATCAGTGCGCGGTTGTACTTCATCACCGGCGTTTGCCCGGTGTGGAAGCTGTGGGATTTGGCCCAGCCCAGCCCAAAGCGAATGCTCAGGCTGCCCATTTTCGCGGCAGCATCAACAGCACCTGGGTCTTCGGTAACGTACAGCCCAGGGATACCGATTTTGCCCGCCACACGCACCACGCCCATCAGCGAGTTGAGCACGGTGGCCGGTGCTTCGGCCTTGGCGCCTTCATGGCCGTGGCCACGGGCTTCGAAGCCTACGGCATCTACCGCGCAGTCCACTTCCGGCTCGCCCAGCAAGGCAGCGATTTGTTCGTGCAGTGGGGTGTCTTTGGACAGGTCGGCAATTTCAAAACCCTGGGCCTTGGCGTGGGCCAAGCGGATCGGGTTGACGTCGCCGATGATCACTACCGCTGCGCCGAGCAGACGGGCGGAGGCGGCAGCGGCCAGGCCAACAGGGCCGGCGCCTGCGATGTAGACGGTGCTGCCTGGGCCAACGCCGGCAGTGACGGCGCCGTGGTAGCCGGTCGGCAGGATGTCGGAGAGGCAGGTCAGGTCACGGATTTTCTCCATGGCCTTGTCGCGGTCCGGCAGTTTCAGCAGGTTGAAGTCGGCATACGGCACCAGCACGTATTCGGCCTGGCCGCCGGTCCAGTCGCCCATGTCGACGTAGCCGTAGGCGCCACCGGCACGGGCCGGGTTGACGGTGAGGCACACGCCGGTGTGTTGTTCTTTGCACGAGCGGCAGCGGCCGCACGCCACGTTGAATGGCACCGACACCAGGTCACCGATCTTCAGGTTCTCGACGTCGCTGCCCTTCTCGATCACTTCGCCGGTGATTTCATGCCCCAGTACCAGGCCGGTCTGGGCAGTGGTGCGGCCGCGCACCATGTGTTGGTCGGAGCCGCAGATGTTGGTGGAGACCACGCGCAGGATGACGCCGTGCTCAATCTTCCTGCCACGGGGGTCCTGCATTTTGGGATAGTCGATTTTCTGTACTTCGACCTTGCCGTTGCCGAGATACACGACACCACGATTACCAGACATGCTTTCACCTCGCTGTTGTTTTTATGGAACCGCGTCGCCCAGGCAGGCGGCGCGTTTAAGTGCTCGGGTACAGATGCTGTTTCCTTGTGTTGGTGCTGATGGCCTCATCGCAGGCAAGCCAGCTCCCACATTCAAAGGTATTCACACATCAAATGTGGGAGCGGGCTTGCCCGCGATAGCAATCTAAAGAACGACAGTTCGATTGGCGTTCAAAAACACCCGCCGCTCAATGTGATACCCCACTGCACGCGCCAACGTCAGCCCTTCAATATCACGCCCCTTGGCAATCAAGTCCTCGGGATAGTGGCTGTGATCCACCACCTCCACGCCCTGGGCGATGATCGGGCCTTCATCCAAATCGTTGTTGATGTAATGCGCCGTGGCGCCCACCAGTTTCACGCCCTTGTTGTAGGCCTGGTGATACGGCTTGGCGCCTTTGAAACCGGGCAGCAACGAGTGGTGAATGTTGATGGCCTTGCCATCGAGCTTGCGGCACAGCTCCGGCGACAGCACTTGCATATAGCGCGCAAGAATCACCAGTTCGGCGCCGGTCTCTTCAATCACTTGCCACACCTGACGCTCCTGGGACGGTTTGTCGTTGGGGTCGAGGGGGAAATGGTAGTAGGGAATCTGGTGCCAGTCGGCCAAAGGTTTTAAATCAGGGTGGTTGGACACCACCGCGACCACGTCCATCGACAGTTGGCCGATGCGTTGGCGGTAGAGCAAATCGTTCAGGCAGTGATCGGCCTTGGACACCATGATCACTACTTTTGGCCGATAGTTCGGCGCCGTCAGCTCGAAGATCATGCCAAAGGCTTCACCGCGCGTGGCCAAGCCATCGCGGAAGGCTTGCTCGTCAAAACCCTCAGGTTGACGAAATTCCACGCGGATAAAAAACCGGCCCGAGAGACGGTCATCGAACGAATGGTGCTCGGTGACGTAGCAGCCCTGCTCAAACAGGTAGCGGGTGACCGCGTCCACCGTGCCGAGCACGCTTGGGCAGTCGGCGGTCAAAATCCATGTGTCGGGTGCGCGGCTCATTGTGCGTGACTCCTTGATCGTTCCCACGCTCTGCGTGGGAATGCCGCCATGGACGCTCTGCGTCCCCTCTTGGGACGCGGAGCGTCCCGGGATGCATTCCCACGCAGAGCGTGGGAACGATCGTTATGCAACGACATTCAGGCCAAATTCGGCGGACGCATCCTGCAGCCACAGCCACCAGTAATCCGAGAAGCTGCGACGAATCAGCAGCTCCCAGGTGTCTTCAGCCGTGTGGCGGATCACCAGCTGCGACTTGGCGAACACCGTGCCCACCGCCTTGCCCACCGGGAAGTTATTAGGGTGCACGTCGTAGCTGGTGGACTTCATCAGCACGTCGCGCACGTTCGGGCCGCTGAGTTCGAGGATCTGCTGGCCGCCGCTGACGTTGACGATCTGGATATGCAGCTCACCCAGGGCAGCGCGCAGGTTTTGTTCGGCGGCAAACTCTTCACCGCTTGGCACGATCAACAGCCACTCATCCGGGCCGAGCCATTGCAGGCTGGTTTCGCCTTTGACGATCACTTGCAAGGCGCCAGGCAGTTCGATGCCGAGGGCTTTGTGCACACCGGCGGCGAACGCGGCGTCATGGCCATCGCCACGGATGGTCAGGTGGCCGAGGAGTTTCTTTTCACGCACGGTCACGCCGGCGTTCTTGCGGCCCTTGCCGACCAGGCTGGCGAGGTCGGCATGGTGCAGCGACGACTCGGCCTTGGCGCCGGTGGTGGGGCGTTGTTGGTAAACATTGGCTGCTGTCATAAAGCACCTGTTCTGAATTCTGTGGTGACTGCTCTGGCCTCATCGCGGGCAAGCCCGGCTCCCACAGGGGAACGCATTCCAAATGTGGGAGCTGGCTTGCCTGCGATGCAGGCGACTCGGTCTATCAGATGTTCTGCCGCTCGCCTTTCGGGTCGAAGAACACCGAGGACACAATCTCTGCCTCGATCACGCTGCCATCCGCCTGCGGTGAGAACACTCGCTCACCCATACGCTTCAAGCCGCCCTTGACCACCGCCATCGCAAATGAATAACCCAGCGAGTTGTGCGCATAGCTTGAGGTCACATGGCCGACCATCTTCATCGGGATCGACTGTTTAGGGTCGAACACCAACTGCGCGCCTTCCGGCAGCCATACATTCGGGTCAATCGGCTTCAAGCCCACCAACTGCTTACGTTCTTCACGCACGCAGTCTTCACGGTTCATCCCGCGCCAGCCGATCCACGAGAACGGTTTGGTACGGCCTACGCACCAGCCCATGTTCAGGTCGTCCGGGGTCATCGAGCCGTCGGTGTCTTGCCCGACGATGATGAAACCCTTCTCGGCGCGCAGTACGTGCATGGTCTCGGTGCCGTAAGGCGTCAGGTTGTACTTCTTGCCGGCCGCAACGATCTGTTCGAGCACGCCCATGGCGTAGTCGGCCTGCACGTTGACTTCGTACGACAGCTCGCCGGTAAACGAGATACGGAACACCCGCGCCGGTACGCCGCCAACCAGGCCTTCCTTCCAGGTCATGAACGGGAAACCGTCCTTATCCAGGTCGATGTCGGTGACTTCGGCCAGCAGTTTGCGGCTGTTGGGGCCGGACAAGGTCATGGTCGCCCAGTGGTCGGTGACCGAGGTGAAGTACACCTTGAGGTCTGGCCACTCGGTCTGCTGGTAGATTTCCAGCCACTGCAGCACGCGGGCGGCGCCGCCGGTGGTGGTGGTCATCAGGAAGTGGTTGTCGGCGAGACAGGCGGTGACGCCGTCGTCGAAGACCATGCCGTCTTCCTTGCACATCAGGCCGTAGCGGGCCTTGCCCACGTCGAGCTTGGTCCAGGCGTTGCTGTAGATGCGGTTGAGGAACTCGCGGGCATCCGGGCCTTGAATATCGATCTTGCCGAGGGTGGACGCATCCAGCAGGCCGACGCTGTCGCGTACCGCCAGGCATTCGCGCTTCACGGCGGCGTGCAGGTCTTCACCGTTACGCGGGAAGTACCAAGGGCGTTTCCATTGGCCGACATCTTCAAACTCGGCGCCGTTTTTAACGTGCCAGGCTTGCAGCGCGGTGTAGCGCACCGGCTCAAAAATGTGCCCACAGTGACGGCCCGCCACGGCGCCGAAGGTCACCGGCGTGTAGTTGGGGCGGAACATCGTGGTGCCCATCTGCGGGATGGTCACGTTCAGCGAGCGGGCCGCAATGGCCAGGCCGTTGACGTTGCCGAGCTTGCCCTGATCGGTGCCGAAGCCCAGCGCGGTGTAGCGCTTGACGTGCTCGACCGACTCGAACCCTTCGCGGGTCGCCAGCTCAATGGCGGCAGCGGTGACGTCGTTTTGCAGGTCGACAAATTGCTTCGGCGCCCGTGCGGTCGGCTTGTCATGGGGCACCTGGTAAATGCCCAGGGTTGGCTCTTCCAGACGGCTCAAGGCTTTTGGCAGCGTGCCTTCCACCGGTGCAAACCCGGCTTCGCTGGCTGCGCGCACGCCGCCTTCAAAACCATCGGCCAGGGAATCGCCGAGGCCGTAGACGCCATTGATACCGCCGACGCACACACGTTTTTGCGGGGCTTCGCCTGGCACAAAACCGAGGATGTCTTCACGCCAGGTCGGCTTGCCGCCCAGGTGCGAAGCCAGGTGAACCACTGGGCTGTAGCCGCCGGAGCTGGCCACCAGGTCGCAGTCCAGCCACTCGCCGGGGCTGGTGACTTTGTGTGCTTTGACGTCAATCGCCGCCACGCGTGCAGCGGTCACGTGCTTGCTGCCACGGGCTTCGATCACGGCGCTGCCGGTGAGGATGCGAATACCTTTGGCGCGGGCTTCTTCCACCAGGGCGCCGCGTGGGTTGTGACGCACATCAGCCACGGCGACCACTTGCAGGCCCGCATCAAGCCAGTCCAGCGCGACGCGGTAGGCGTGGTCGTTGTTGGTCGACAGCACCAGTTTTTTGCCGGGTGCCACGCCGTAGCGGCGCACGTAGGTAGAGACTGCACCGGCGAGCATATTGCCCGGCACGTCGTTGTTGCCGTACACCAACGGACGCTCGCACGCACCGGTCGCCAGCACCACGCGCTTGGCACGCACACGGTGGATGCGCTGGCGCACCTGGCCAATCGGCGCACGGTCACCGAGGTGGTCGGTGAGGCGTTCGTGAATGGTCAGGAAGTTGTGGTCGTGGTAGCCATTGACGGTGGCACGCGGCAGCAACACCACGTCCGGCAGGGCTTTGAGTTCCGCGATCACGCTGGCAACCCATTCGGTCGCCGGCTTGCCGTCGAGGCTTTCGCGTGAGTCCAGCAAGGAGCCGCCGAATTCTTCCTGTTCGTCAGCAATAATCACGCGGGCACCGCTGCGCGCAGCGGCCAATGCCGCGGCCAGGCCAGCAGGGCCGGCACCCACAATCAGCACGTCGCAATGACGGTTGAAGTTGTCGTAGGTGTCCGGGTCATTCTCGGTCGGCGAGCGGCCAAGGCCCGCAGCCTTACGAATGTACTTCTCGTAAGTCATCCAGAACGATTGCGGGTACATGAAGGTTTTGTAGTAGAAACCCGGCGGCATCAGCTTGCCGCCGACTTTGCCAAGAATGCCCATCACGTCATTGTTAACGTTCGGCCAGCCGTTGGTGCTGGTGGCGACCAAACCCTGGTACAGCGCCTGTTGCGTGGCGCGCACGTTGGGAATCTGGGTGGCTTCGGTGGCGCCGATCTGCAGCACCGCGTTCGGCTCTTCGGCGCCCGCTGCAAAGATGCCGCGCGGGCGCGAGTACTTGAAGCTGCGGCCGATGATGTCGACGCCGTTGGCCAGCAGGGCTGCGGCCAGGGTATCGCCCTCAAAGCCCTTGTAGCTCTGGCCGTTGAAGGTAAACGTCAGGGCTTTGTTGCGGTCGATGCGGCCACCGTTGGACAGGCGATTGATCTGGCTCATACCTTCTCTCCAGCAGCCTTGGCGGTGAATTGCGGCTTGGTGCCGATCTTGTAGGTTTCAAGAATTTCGTAGGTCAGGGTGTCGCGGGTGGCGTTGAAGTACTGACGGCAACCGGCGGCATGGATCCACAGCTCGTGATGCAGCCCGCGTGGGTTGTCACGGAAGAACATGTAGTCGCCCCACTCTTCATCGGTGCAGGCGTTCGGGTCCAGCGGGCGCGGGATGTGCGCTTGGCCGGACGCGTGGAATTCCTCTTCGGAGCGCAGTTCGCCACAGTGAGGACAGAAGATATGCAACATAGGGAATTTCTCCTGTTAGTGGGCGACGGCCGCAGCGCCGTGTTCGTCGATCAACGCACCGTTGTGGAAACGGTCGATGGAGAATGGCGCTGCCAATGGGTGCATTTCACCCTTGGCGAGGCTGGCGGCAAACACGTTGCCTGAGCCTGGAGTGGCTTTAAAACCGCCGGTGCCCCAGCCGCAGTTGAAGAACATGTTCGGCACCGGGGTTTTGGAGATGATCGGGCAGGCGTCCGGCGTGGTGTCGACGATGCCGCCCCACTGGCGGTTCATGCGCACCCGCGACAGCACCGGGAACATCTCGACGATGGCCTGGATGGTGTGTTCGATTACCGGGTAAGAACCACGCTGGCCGTAGCCGTTGTAGCCGTCGATACCGGCGCCGATCACCAGGTCGCCCTTGTCGGACTGGCTGATGTAACCGTGCACGGCGTTGGACATGATCACGCTGTCGATAATCGGCTTGATCGGCTCGGACACCAGCGCTTGCAGCGGGTGGGATTCGATTGGCAGGCGGAAGCCGGCGAGCGAGGCCATGTGCCCGGAGTTACCGGCAGTGACCACACCCACGCGCTTGGCGCCAATAAAACCCTTGTTGGTTTCGACGCCGATGCACACGCCGTTTTCCTTGCGAAAGCCGATCACTTCGGTCTGCTGGATCAGGTCCACGCCGAGTGCGTCAGCGGCGCGCGCGAAGCCCCAGGCCACGGCATCGTGGCGGGCTACGCCGCCGCGCCGTTGCACGGTGGCGCCGAGTACCGGGTAGCGGGTGTTTTTTGAGCAGTCGAGGTACGGGATCTCGTCGGCCACTTGTTTGGCGTTGAGCAACTCGCCGTCCACGCCATTGAGGCGGTTGGCGCTCACGCGACGCTCGGAGTCCCGGATGTCTTGCAGGGTGTGGCACAGGTTGTAGACGCCACGCTGGGAGAACATCACGTTGTAGTTCAGGTCCTGGGACAGGCCTTCCCACAGTTTCATCGCGTGTTCGTACAGGTGCGCCGACTCGTCCCACAGGTAGTTGGAACGCACGATGGTGGTGTTGCGCGCGGTGTTACCGCCGCCCAGCCAGCCTTTCTCGACCACGGCCACGTTGGTGATGCCGTGCTCTTTGGCCAAATAGTAAGCCGTCGCCAGACCATGCCCGCCGCCGCCGACGATAACCACGTCGTAGACCTTTTTCGGTGTGGGCGTGCGCCACATCTTCTGCCAGTTTTCGTGGTGGCTGAGTGAGTGCTTGAAGAGGCCGAAGCCCGAGTAGCGTTGCATAGTCATTACTCCAAAACCGCGCTCAGCGATAAACCGGGAAATCAGCGCACAGGGCAGACACGTGCTTGGCCACGTTGGCCTCGACATCGGCGTCGCCGAGGTTGTCGAGGATGTCGCAGATCCAGCCGGCCAGCTCGATGCATTGCGGCACCTTGAAACCCCGCGTGGTCACCGCCGGGGTGCCGATGCGCAGGCCCGAGGTCACGAACGGCGACTGCGGGTCGTTCGGTACGGCGTTCTTGTTAACGGTGATGTGGGCGCGGCCGAGGGCAGCGTCCGCGTCTTTGCCGGTGAGGCCCTGGCGGATCAGGCTGACCAGGAACAGGTGGTTATCGGTGCCGCCGGACACCACGTCGTAGCCGCGCTTGATAAACACGTCTGCCATGGCCTGGGCGTTGTCGATCACCTGTTGTTGGTAAGCCTTGAAACCGGGCTCCAGCGCTTCCTTGAAGCACACGGCCTTGCCGGCGATAACGTGCATCAGCGGGCCGCCCTGGGCGCCGGGGAACACGGCAGCGTTGAGTTTCTTCTCGATGGCTTCGTTGGCCTTGGCCAGGATCAAACCGCCACGTGGGCCGCGCAGGGTTTTGTGGGTGGTGGTGGTGACCACATCGGCGTAAGGCAGCGGGTTCGGGTACAGGCCCGCGGCAACCAGGCCGGCGACGTGGGCCATGTCGACGAACAGCAGTGCGCCAACCTTGTCGGCGATCTGACGGAAGCGCGGGAAATCGAGGGTCTTGGAGTAAGCCGAGAAACCGGCCACGATCATTTTCGGCTGGCATTCGACGGCCAGGCGCTCAACTTCGTCGTAGTCGATCAAACCGGTATCGGTGTTGATGCCGTACTGCACGGCGTTGTACAGCTTGCCCGAGGACGACACTTTGGCGCCGTGGGTCAAGTGGCCGCCGTGGGCCAGGCTCATGCCCAGGATGGTGTCACCGGCATTGATCAGCGCCAGGTACACCGCGCTGTTGGCGGACGAACCGGAGTGTGGCTGCACGTTGGCGTAATCAGCGCCGAACAGTTGTTTGGCGCGCTCGATGGCCAGGGCTTCAACCTTGTCCACATGCTCGCAGCCGCCGTAGTAGCGCTTGCCTGGGTAGCCTTCGGCGTATTTGTTGGTCAGGCCGCTGCCCTGGGCTTCCATGACGCGTTTGCTGGTGTAGTTCTCTGACGCGATCAGCTCGATATGGTCTTCCTGACGCTGCTCCTCGGCATTCATCGCCGCCAGCAATGCGTCGTCATACCCTTGGATCTGGTCTTTTTTGCTGAACATCGCGTCTCTCCCAGCCTTTCGTATTGTTGAGGCCCTCGCAGGGCCCTTTGATGCGATGGTAGGGCTGGCGCAGCGAGGTCAAATGCCTACGCACGCCACGCAAAGGTGCGTTTACGACATGGCTTCGCGGGTGGGCGATAAAACACGCAGATGGCTCGGGCCGCCTGAAGATTTAGAAACAGAAACCTGACACTTTAAGCCTCACACGCCTGAAAACTTGGCTACGCTTGCCACTCAAACAGCGCCAGCTCATGTATTCGACGCTTTCACTGTTCAGTCCAACAGATTGGACGCCCTACACCGTTGAGGAACGCGGGCATGGCGCTCGACTCTTCGCCCAACCTGGCTACGCCGCTGACGCAAAGCGTTACACCTGCACGGTGCGCGTGGTGCCTTCCCGATGCGAGCGCAGGGATATTCGCGCCAGGCTGGGATGTTGGCCTTGTGACGACTGACCCCGAATTGGGCAGCGTGGCGCACCTGGCAGCCTACAGGCTGGGCAGCCCATTCCCCGAGGATGCCAAGCTCTGCGCAGCGTTGAGTTCATTCTGGCCTGCAGTTGCATCAGACTCAGCACAAGCCTATCCACCAAACGTCGGGGCGGGTCCGACCGTAAAACCAATGCTGGATCAGGAGATCGGCAAAAGTGCCGGTTTCCCGTGGGATGGCGTACCCGCTCCAAAAAAATACGTCGCCAATTACGCGCCCCATAGAGCGTACGAAACTTACTTCTATACCGACTACACAGAGAACGCGCTGAACGGGAAGTTCTCATTGGCACTCACAGGCAAAGTCGACTCGCAGGAATATCAACGGCGAATCGATGCTTTCCGGCGCGTCAAACTTTCATTGAGCACCACACCTGGAAATTGGTTTATCGACACATTCAGCATGGCAACGCCCGACAGCGCAGGCCGCTATGACGTGATCATAATAGGTGCCGGCCCGGCGGGTTGCTCGGCGGCCATTTGCTGCGCTCAACAGGGCTTGAAAGTGGCACTGATTGAGCGCCTGTCTTTTCCGCGCCACCGCCCGGGTGAAACCCTGCACCCCGGCATAGAGCCTCTGCTTCAGCAACTGGGTGTGGCTGAAAAAATCCGCGGCGACGCCTTCGTCCGGCCTGCGGGTACTTGGGTGAGGTGGGACACTGAACGACACTTTGTGCCTTTCGGGCAAGACCAAAACGGACCTTGGCGGGGGTTTCAGATTCCCCGAGCAATGCTGGACGGGTTGCTGCTGGATCGAGCAGCCGCGTCAGGTGTCCACGTCCTGCAACCCTGCCAGGCAAAGACCGTGTTGCAGATAAAAGATCTAGTGGTGGGCCTCCAGACCCAGGCCGGGCAACTGTTTTGCAGGCACCTTATTGATGCCAGTGGCGCTCACGGCTGGCTTGCACGCCAATTAAGGCTGACATCGCGTCGCTGCTCGCCCCCGCTGACTGCCGCGTATGGCTATAAGCGAGGAACAGTCGAAGACAGCGCACTGGGCATCTTCGCAGACCCATCGGGCTGGTATTGGACGGCTCACATCGGCCAGCAGCTTTATCACTGGACGAGACTGCACTTTGTGCAAGATAAATCACCGAAGATGGCGGCTGTTCCAGCCTGTTTTGAACACTTACCGTGTGAAGGAAAGATCCGGGGGGCAGATGTCACTTGGTCAATCTGTGATCAGGCAGCGGGTAAAGGCTATTTCATCATCGGAGACGCAGCCAGCAGGTTGGACCCGGGCGCCTCTCATGGCGTACTCAAGGCGCTGATGTCAGGAATGATGGCTGCGCAATGTATTGCCGACGAAAGCCTCAACCCAACGCACAGGCAGGCTATTTCACTTCAATATTGCCAGTGGCTGCGAGATTGGTTCGAGCGCGACGTACAAAAAATGCGCGATTTCTATGCGGCTCATCCGTTCCCACCTTGTTGGCTCGAGTCGATGTCAGCCAATGGCCTTTCGAACCCCCAACAAAAGTAAAAAATGTAACGGATACAGCGCGTAAGCCCAGCGGCGCATCGCCGGTGGCGAGACGTTTTTGCCGTGTCGCAACAAGACCAAACCCGCCAAGGGCGCAATCAGGCAAGCGGCCAACCCCATCAGCGCCACAGGCGTGCCGCTATTGAGCAGAACCTGCCATTGATTGGCGGCCACGCAGACCAAACCCGGCAACACGCTGAAATACCATGGCCGGTTAAACACCAGCAGCATCGCCAGCGGCAGTAACACACCGAAAAACCCGAACATCAGCTGGGCAGAAAACAGCGCCGCGATGACTAGGGCAATCAGCGCCAATCCTCGATCAAAAAGCACCTTCTGCTGCCATCCTCGGGCAACCAGCAACCCCAGCGCCAACGTCGGCAAGACGTTCAATGTATCGGCATCCTCGATAAACATCCGGTAGGGCACTTCACTGATCACACTGAACAGCAACAGCCAGCCCAGGTAGCGCCACTGGCCGGTGACGGGAGCATTGGCGACCCGGTGCAAATTGGCTGCAATCGCCAGGCAAAACCACGGAAACGCCAGGCGCCCCGGCACGTACAGGCCGTCCAGGCTCAAACCGACATAACGCAAGTGGTCGAGCACCATGCTCAGCAGCGCCAGCCACTTGAGCAGATCCAGTGCGCCATCGCGGACGCGTCCGACAGCCAACGTGTGTGTACCGTGCATAATTCCCCAGTGACTTTGCATTTACAGTGCGTGCGCACCCGCGACAATCTTGGTTACAGTGCGCACCAACATCGACCACAGGAATGGGCCATGACCGACAATAGCCAACAATTCGCCAGCGACAACTATTCCGGCATCTGCCCGGAAGCCTGGGCCGCCATGGAACAAGCCAACCAGGGCCATCAACGCGCCTACGGCGACGATGAGTGGACCCACCGTGCCGCCGACGGTTTCCGCAATTTGTTCGAAACCGACTGTGAAGTGTTCTTCGCCTTCAACGGCACCGCGGCCAACTCCCTGGCGCTGTCTTCGCTGTGCCAGAGCTACCATAGCGTGATTTGCTCGGAAACCGCCCACGTCGAAACCGACGAATGTGGTGCGCCGGAGTTCTTCTCCAACGGCTCCAAGCTGCTCACCGCCCGCACCGAAAACGGCAAGCTGACGCCCGAATCGATCCGCGAGATCGCCCTCAAGCGCCAGGACATCCACTACCCCAAACCGCGCGTGGTCACTCTCACCCAAGCCACGGAAGTGGGCAGCGTGTATACCCCGGAAGAAATCCGCGCCATCAGCGTCACCTGCAAAGAGCTGGGCCTGAACCTGCACATGGACGGCGCGCGCTTCTCCAACGCCTGCGCGTTCCTGGGCTGCTCGCCGGCCGACCTGACCTGGAAAGCCGGTGTGGATGTACTGTGTTTCGGCGGCACCAAAAACGGCATGGCAGTAGGCGAAGCCATCCTGTTCTTCAACCACAAACTGGCTGAAGACTTCGATTACCGCTGCAAACAGGCCGGCCAGTTGGCCTCGAAAATGCGCTTCCTCTCCGCCCCATGGGTGGGCCTGCTGGAAAACGATGCCTGGCTCAAACACGCCCGCCACGCCAACCAATGCGCCCAATTGCTCAGCAGCCTGGTGGCGGACATTCCCGGCGTGGAACTGATGTTCCCGGTACAGGCCAACGGCGTGTTCCTGCAACTCTCGGAACCGGCCATCGCAGCGCTGACGGCCAAGGGCTGGCGCTTCTACACCTTCATTGGCAAAGGTGGCGCACGGTTCATGTGTGCGTGGGATACCGAAGAAGAACGCGTAAGAGAATTAGCCGCAGACATTAGGGAAGTGATGAACGCTTAAGCCTCACGAATACTGGCGCATTGCCGAGACTGTTATTTGGTATTTCCGACAGCATCACAGTCCACTTTCATCGTCTAGCCTCTTGGAACCCGAAAGGAAAACGCCGCTGCAGCGGCCACCTTTCGGGCACAACTGCCTGCCGAATAATCGGTCGGAAACGGAAATCCAGCAGAGGGTTAGACCATGGAAGTTCAATGCTACAACACTAAAGCGTTGCAGGAAGGCAGTCTCAGCACCACGTTTGTGAGCTGGGATGAGTTCAGGAAACTGGCGAAAGTCGGTGACACCATCAGGGAGCCTTCAAGAACCCTGGTCATCACCGAAAAAACCTTTGAACTGACAGCATCAGGTGAGCAGTTCGCCATACAGATATACGCACGCTAACCAAGCTGACCCGATCGCTCCCACGCTCGCGCGGGCGCGATTAACTGAATGTACATGATCGTTCCCACGCTATGCGTGGGAATGCATCCCCGGACGCTCTGCGTCCAAGCCGCACCCAGATTCAAGGACGAATCCATGGGCAGAAGCCGCTACGTCATCACCGAACCCGAAAAGCCGCACTTCCTCACCTGCACCGTCATGGAGTGGCTACCGCTGTTCACCCGTGACTACATCGTTGGTCATCTTTTGGACTGCTGGCGATATCAACAAAACCACCACGCCCTGAATCTCTTCGGCTACGTCGTTCTCGAAAACCACTTGCACTTCGTCGCTCAGGCTCCCGACCTTGGCAAATGCGTGAGCCAATTCAAATCCTTTACCGCCCGTACCATCATTGATGATTTGCAGCGCCGAGGCGCAGAGCGTTTATTACAACGCCTGCGGTTCAGCAAACGGGCGCACAAGGTAGACCGGGCTTATCAACTTTGGCAGGAAGGCGCACACGCTGAGTTGGTGTACAGCGAGGGGGTGATGCACCAGAAACTTGATTACATTCACCACAACCCGGTGAAACGAGGATATGTGGACCTAGCCGAACACTGGCGGTATTCCAGTGCGCGCAATTACGCAGGGCAGGAAGGGCTCATCGAAATTCAACAGTGGCACTAGTGCCCGCCGCCCCTCTCTGCGTGAGAATGCCTCCAGGGACGCTCCGCGTCCCGCCCTATGTGCATGGCTTGAATACTGGGCACTTTGTGACGCGGAGCGTCACGGGCTGCATTCCCACGCGGAGCATGGGAATGATCGGGGGGTGGACACTCAACCAGCTCGTTCCCACGCTCTGCGTGGGAATGTCTCCTGGGACGCTCCGCGTTCCGCTCTATGCGCATGACTTGAATACTGGGCACTTTGTGACGCGGAGCGTCACGGGCTGCATTCCCACGCGGAGCGTGGGAACGATCGGGGACACTCAAACAGCTCGTTCCCACGCTCTGCGTGGGA
>NZ_WKDB01000109.1:0-14445 GCF_021606215.1 Pseudomonas sp. PA-5-4B
GAGCATAGGTATCTACACAACTTTTAAAAGCAGCCTATTTCTCCTGTGGCGAGCAGGCTTGTCCTGCGTTGGGCTGCGAAGCAGCCCCAAAAACAGACGCTGAGTACTTTCAGCAAAATTGCCGTGCCTGTACTGGGGCAGCTTCGCAGCCCAACGCAGGACAAGCCTGCTCGCCACAACAGCCCACCAGCCACAGACTTCGTGTTAACCGGTTGTGTAGATACCTATGCCGCGATGAGGCCCACAGGGTTTCCTCACTTCAGTGGCGTGCGCAGGTAGTCAAACAACAACCGGCTCACCGGCGACAACTGCGCTTCATCACGCACCACCACAATCAAGCTGCGATCCGACCACGTGTCGGTCAGCGGCACCGCATGCAACCCCAGCGCGCGACCAAACAGCTCATAGGCTTTTTGCGGCAAAATACCGATGCCCATATTCGCCTGGACCATCCGGCACATCGCATCAAACCCCGGCACATG
This sequence comes from Pseudomonas sp. PA-5-4B, assembly GCF_021606215.1. NCBI lineage: Bacteria > Pseudomonadati > Pseudomonadota > Gammaproteobacteria > Pseudomonadales > Pseudomonadaceae > Pseudomonas > Pseudomonas sp. PA-5-4B. The sequence goes on from NZ_WKDB01000109.1 coordinate 483, forward strand.
GATACGCAGGCGCAGCATCTTGCCGGCCTCACGCGCAGCGGCATGGGTACGCATGTTGATCGAACTGGCGGCGTGCAGGCCGACGTAATCGCTGCCCAGGGTTTCCTCGAACGCCAGGGTTTGGCGTGCGGCCAAGGGATGCTCCGCCGGCATCAACACCACCAGCTTGTCATGGCGATACAGCACACTGGGCAAGCCTTTGGTGTCAGTGTCGCTGGAGCAGATGCCCAGATCTGCCACCCCGTCCAGCACGCCCTGGACCACGCCGTTGCTGGGGCGCTCTTCCAGATCAGTCTTGACCTCGGGGTGCCGTTGGGAAAAGTCGCGCAGGTCTTCCGGAAGGAACTGAATGATCGCCGACAGATTCGCCAGCATGCGCACATAACCGCGCACACCGTGGCTGTGTTCGCCCAGTTCAAGGCCCATTTTCTCGACGTTGAACAGCATCTGCCGCGCATGGTGCAGCAATGTTTCGCCCGCCGCAGTCAGGTCCATGCCCTTGGCACGGCGCACGAACAGGCTCACGCCCAATACCTGCTCCAGCTCCATCAGGCGCTTGCTGGCCGCCGATACGGCGATGGCTTCACGGGCCGCAGCGCGGGTCAGCGTGCCTTCTTCAAACACTGCAACGAACAGTTGCAGAGTGATCAGGTCAAGGCGACGCACCAGGCTTTTGTGCAGCATCAGCGCGGCTCGCTGGCCAGGCGATTGATCTCGGCCTGCTCCACCACGGCTTGCGGCGCGCCATGACGCGCCGCCGCCAACATCGCCAGGCCGACGGTCTCGGTGCTCACCACCCAACTCGGTTTGACCCGACGAAAAAACGACAACAGCGGCCCGAGCACGGTATAGAACGATTGATACAGCGGCGTTTTCGAGCGCACGCCATGCAACGGCTGAATCACCCCGGGCCGAAACAGGTACACCGCCTTGAACGGCAAGCGCAGCAAGGCGTTTTCGGTCTTGCCCTTGACCCGCGCCCACATCGACTTGCCCGCCTCGGAGCTGTTGGTGCCGGCGCCGGACACATAGATAAAGGTCATCTGCGGATTGAGCCGCGCCAAGGTACTGGCGGCGACCAGGGTGAGGTCATAGGTGAGGTGGGTGTACTTGGCTTCATTCATGCCCGCCGACGACACGCCGAGGCAGAAGAAGCATGCATCAAAGCCTTGCAGCAGGTTTTCCAGCGGCTGGAAGTCCAGCATGTCGCTGTGCAACACCTGGTGCAGCTTGCCGTGCTCCTGGGTCAGCGGCGTGCGGCCCACGGCGACCACTTCCTGCACGTCAGCGGCCAGCAGGCACTCGCGCAGCACGCCTTGGCCGACCATGCCGGTGGCGCCGAATAATAGAACTCTCATCAGGGGACCTCAGCGGCAAGCCGCAAGCTTCATGCTCAAGTTAAATACCGTTCAACTTGTAGCTTAACGCTTGCGGCGTGCAGCTGCCGCCTTTAGAACGCGCTGCGAAATATCTCCTCAATTTGTCGCTGATCCGCCCGGCGCGGGTTGGTCAGACCGCAGGCATCCTTCAATGCATTGGTGGCCAGCAGCGGAATGTCCTGCAACTTGGCGCCCAATTCGCGCAAACCGGCCGGGATCTCAACGTCATGGGCCAAGGCGCGAATAGCGACGATGGCCGCCTGGGCGCCCTCTTCCGGAGTAATACCCTTGATATCGGCGCCCAAGGCGCGCGCCACGTCGCTCAAGCGTTTGGCGCACACGCTGGCGTTGAAGCTTTGCACATGGGGCAGCAACACCGCGTTGCACACGCCGTGGGGCAGGTCGTAGAGGCCGCCGAGCTGGTGGGCCATGGCATGCACAAACCCCAGCGAGGCATTGTTGAAGGCCATCCCGGCGAGGAACTGCGCATACGCCATGTTTTCCCGCGCGGCTTTGTCGCTGCCATCACGCACCGCCAGACGCAGGTTGGCGCTGATCAGCTCCATGGCCTTGATCGCACAGGCATCGGTGATTGGCGTGGCGGCCGTCGACACATAGGCTTCGATCGCATGGGTCAGCGCATCCATGCCAGTGGCCGCTGTCAGCCCCTTGGGCATGCCGACCATCAGCGTCGGGTCGTTGACCGACAGCAGCGGCGTGACATTGCGGTCGACGATGGCCATTTTCACATGGCGGGTTTCATCGGTGATGATGCAGAAACGGGTCATCTCGCTGGCCGTGCCGGCGGTGGTGTTGATCGCCACCAGCGGTAACTGCGGCTTGCTCGACTGATCGACACCTTCATAGTCGCCGATGTGCCCGCCGTTGGTGGCGCACAACGCGATGCCCTTGGCGCAGTCATGGGGCGAACCGCCGCCCAGGGACACCACAAAATCACAGGCGGTGGCCTCCAGCATCGCCAGGCCTTTCTCGACGTTTTCCACATTGGGGTTGGGCTTGGCGCCGTCGTAGATCACCGAGTCAATGTCCTGCATCGCCAGCTTCTCGGCGATCATGCTGGCCACACCGGCCTTGGCCAGCCCGGCGTCGGTGACGATCAGCGCCTTGCGAAAACCGTAGTTGCGGATGGCCGTCATGGCTTCGTCGAGGCAGTCGGTGCCCATGATGTTGACGGCGGGAATAAAAAAGGTGCTGCTCATGGTCAATCCTCGGAGGCGGTATGCCGACAGAATCAACCGCTAACGCGTGGCGCATCTTGATCAGGATCAACGCCCGCTCATGATAAAGTCACCACCCAGCCGATTTCGAGTAGACCCGCCGCAATGAAGGATTTCCAGGATATTGACGCCCACCTTGAAGACTGGAGCGCACTGCGCAGCGCCATCGACTTCAATGGGATTCTGATCGGCAATGGCGCCAGCCGTGCGATTTGGGAAGACTTTGCCTACGACTCGCTGTTCGAAAACGCCCGCACCGTCGAAGAAAAGCCCCTGAGCCCATCCGAACTCAGCGTGTTCGACGCCCTGCAAACCCGCAGTTTCGAGCAAGCGCTGGGCGCCTTGAAGACCACCAGCCGGGTCAACAAGGCACTGGCGGTCAGCTCGGCGGCGCCGCGCAACCGCTACTACGCAATCAAGGAAGCGCTGATCAACACCATCCACGCCGTGCATATTCCGTGGCGCCTGGTGCAGCCGTCGACACTGGCGACGATCAACACTGAACTGAAGCGCTACGCGACGGTGTTCACCAGCAATTACGATTTGCTCAACTACTGGGCGATTTTGCACACGCCGGGCATCGATGACCTGTTCCGCAGCGCCGACGCCAGCTTCGACCTGCGCAACACCCGCACCGACGCCACGCGCATCCTCTACCTGCACGGCGGCCTGCACCTGGTGCGCAACCTCGACGGCACCGCGCGCAAATTGCCGACCACCGAGAGCACCTTGCTCAGCAGCTTTGCAATAAACAACACGATCAAGACGTTGGACGATGTGCCGTTGTTTGTCAGCGAGGGCAAGGTGGAGGAGAAGCTCAAGACCATTCGCAGCTCGGATTACTTGTCGTTCTGCTACGAGCAATTGCTGAGTCATGAAGGCGCGTTGTGCATCTTCGGCCATGACTTGGGGGCTCAGGACAGCCACTTGGTGGACGCGATTCGCCAGGCCAGACTCACGACACTGGCAATCTCAGTGTCGGGCCGCAGTGACGGGTTTATCCGCCAGCAGAAGCGCCGGTATTCGCAGTTGTTTGACGGCAGTGGCGTGGAGGTGAAGTTCTTTGCGGCGCGTACGCATCCGTTGGGTAATGCCGCGTTGTCCGTGCCGGTCGAACGCTGATCCACTGAACAACGAAGATCAACTGTGGGAGCTGGCTTGCCTGCGATAGCGGTGTGTCAGTTAAGACAGTACTGACTGGCCCACCGCTATCGCAGGCAAGCCAGCTCCCACAGTGACGGTGTTCCAACCTAGGAACACGGTCACTCGTCGCTGCTGTGCACCACCACCAGCAACTGCGCCTGCACCTCTCCCACCGAGCGAATTCGGTGAGGTTTCTGTGCATTGAAGTGCAGCGCGTCGCCCCGCTCCAGAATCACCCGTTCGTTCATGAAATCCACTTCCACCTGGCCTTCGTGCACGAACAAAAACTCCTCGCCCAGATGCTCCTTGAAGGTCTTGTCGGTGAATTCTGCCGGCGGGTAGATGATGAACGGCAGCAGGCTGCGCTCGCTGACCTGATGGGCCAACACGGCATAACCCGGCGCGGTGTCGGGACGTTCGTGGCTGCGCACCAGGCTGTAGCTGTCGAGGCTGACGTTGTCTTCGCTGAACAGTTCTTCGACCTTCACGTTCAACGCCTTGGCCAGTTTCAGCGCGGCAGCAATCGACGGTGTGTTGAGCCCACGCTCGACCTTGGACAGATAACTCTTGGTCATCCCGGACTTTTCGGCCAGCGACTCCAGGGTTACGCCAAGTTTTTTTCTCAATAATTTCAAACGGATAGACATGTGCTGCGGTTAATCCCTGCAGAAAAGGCAGAATCACGCTTGCCAATGACACAAAGTGTCATATAGCATCTTTAGTGTCATTTGCTCTAACCCAAAGGACACCGATATGGCCAAGACATTAGCACTTCCCAAAGACCAACTGGTCAAGCAAGCACTGATCCAGATGCAAAACAGCCTGGCGGATAATACGTGGACCGACCGGCAAAAGCTGGCGCTCACGTGCCGCATCCTGTTCGAACACGGACACGACTCCGGCCTGGCCGGGCAGATCACCGCACGTGGACCAACGCCTGGCACCTATTACACTCAGCAACTGGGCCTGGGTTTCGATGAAATCACCGCCAGCAATCTGTTACTGGTCAACGAAGACCTTGAAGTACTCGAGGGGCATGGCATTCCCAACCCGGCCAACCGTTTTCACACCTGGGTCTACCGTGGGCGGCCGGATGTGAACTGCATCATCCATACGCATCCCACGCATATTGCCGCGCTGTCGATGCTCGAAGTGCCGCTGCAGGTGTCGCATATGGACCTGTGCCCGCTGTACGAAGATTGCGCCTTCCTGGAAGCCTGGCCGGGAGTGCCGGTGGGCAATGAAGAAGGCGAAATCATCACAGCAGCTTTGGGCGACAAGCGCGCAATTCTGCTCTCGCACCACGGTCAGCTGTCCACCGGCGCAAGCATCGAGGAAGCCTGCGTGATCGCGCAGTTGATCGAACGGGCGGCCAAGTTGCAGTTGCTGGCAATGTCGGCGGGCACTATCAAGCCGATCCTGCCGGAACTGGGTCGCGAGGCCCATGACTGGATCTCCAAGCCCAAGCGCCATGGCGCCGCATTCAACTACTACGCCCGGCAGAACCTGCGCAAACACGCCGATTGCCTGAACTGATTGCCCTTTTTCAAGCGGAGACCTCCCATGTCCAACCCCACTATTCACGGCATCATCGGCTACACCATCACCCCGTTCAGCGCCGACGGCCAGCGCATTGACCTCGACGCCCTCGGCCGCTCCATCGACCGTCTGATCGACAGCGGCGTACACGCCATCGCGCCTTTGGGCAGTACCGGTGAAGGCGCGTATTTGAGCGATGCGGAGTGGGATGAGGTCAGCGCCTACAGCCTTGCGAAAATCGCCAGGCGCGTACCCACTGTTGTCAGCGTGTCTGACTTGACCACCGCCAAGGCCGTGCGTCGCGCCCGTTATGCCGAAGCCAATGGCGCCGATGTGGTGATGGTGCTGCCGGCCTCATACTGGAAACTCAGCGAAGCGGAAATCCTCGCCCACTACGCCGCGATTGGCGACAGCGTCGGCGTGCCGATCATGCTTTACAACAACCCGGCTACCAGTGGCACGGACATGTCGGTGGACTTGATCCTGCGCATCGTCAAGCAGGTGGCGAACGTGACCATGGTCAAGGAAAGCACCGGCGATATTCAGCGCATGCACCAGTTGCGCCGCCACAGCGACGTGCCGTTTTACAACGGCTGCAACCCGCTGGCGCTGGAAGCCTTCGCGGCGGGTGCCAAGGGGTGGTGCACGGCCGCGCCGAACCTGATCCCGCAGCTGAACCTGGAGTTGTATGACGCGGTGCTGGCCAATGACCTGACACTGGCGCGGGAGCTGTTCTATCGCCAGTTGCCGTTGCTGGAGTTCATCCTCAAAGGCGGTTTGCCGGCGACGATCAAGGCCGGGTTGCGGCTGACCGGCCTGGAGGCGGGCGATCCACGCTTGCCGGTGTTCCCGTTGGGTGAGGCTGGGATCGAACAGCTCAAAGCATTACTGCGCTAAAACCGCGGTCCTCTGTGGGAGCTGGCTTGCATCGCTATCGCAGGCAAGCCAGCTCCCACATTTTTGAACCCATGAACCCGTTACATAGAGACAAATGACAATAGTTCTCGATATCATTCGCGACTTATCTACGTCGTGCTTCCTCAAGAAGGATATCCATGTCTCGTCCCAAGCCCGACCCGTTGTCGGCCGATGCCTTTCGCGGGTTTTATGCAGATATCCTGCATTTCCTGCGCAAGCGCACGGACAACGCCAACGACGCGGCGGACATGACCCAGGATGTCTTCACCCAGTGGCTGGACTACCGCGACCGCGCCAAGGTCGAGCAGCCACGGGCGTTTCTGTTCCAGATGGCGCGCAACCTGTTGCGCGATCACTGGCGTAAACAGAAGGTACGCCAAAGCGCTCACTCCGACCCGGCCGACGCTGACACGGAGCCGGTCACCGACGCACAAAACGACCCCATGGCCGCCGCGCAGCGCCTGCAACGCCTGGAACAGTTGAAAGAAGTCCTTGCCGAACTCTCGCCCCGCAGGCGAGAAGCCCTTATGCTGCACCGCTTCGAAGGCTTGAGCCAGGCGCAGATCGCCGAACGCATGGGCATTTCGACCAGCATGGTCGAAAAGCACATCGCTTTTGCCCTGCTGCATTGCAAGCGACGCCTTCAACCAGAACCCGGCACGGAGCAGCCAGAATGAACCGCCTGAGCGACATCGACGCCCTGGACATCGAAGCGAGCGACTCCATCGATGCCCAAGCCGCCAGCTGGTTTGCCCGCAACCGTAATGGCGCAGCACGGGCCGAGCGCAAAGCCTTTGCCGCCTGGCAGGCAACGCCCGCCCACGCCCGTGCCTATGCCGAATTCGAACAACTGTGGGACGACCTCGCCCAGTTGCAGCAACTGAATAAACCCGTACCGCTGCCCAAGCGTAAACCCTCGATAATGCGCCCGGCTCTGGCCGTGGCCGCCGCACTGGTCTGCGCCGTGCTGACGACAAATATCGGTGCACCCCGCGCGCTGTTCCACAGCCAGATTGCCGGGCACGCCAAAGGCATGCGCACCCTCGCCTTGCCCGACGGCAGCACGCTGTATGTGAATGCCAACACCCACCTGCGCGTGGACTTCAATGCGCATCAACGCATCCTGCACCTGGACAAGGGCCAGGTCTTTATCGAAGTTGCCGCCGACAAAGAGCGCCCGCTCTACGTGCAAGCCGGCGAGGCCAATGTGCGGGTGGTCGGCACCGGGTTTGACGTGCGACGCAGCCAGCAACAACTGGTGGTCAGCGTCGCCCACGGCCAGGTCGCCTTCGAGCCGGACGCCAAAAGCCCGGTGGCGTTGCTTAGCGCCCAGCAACGTGCCACGTACAGCTACGCCAAGGGCACCGTGCAGCAACAGACACTCACCACCGAAGAAGTGGCCGACTGGCGCAGTGGGCACCTGTCGTTTCGCAATCGGGAGTTGGCCAGCCTGATCGATGAACTGAGCCTCTACCGGCCTCAAGCGCCCTTGCAGGTCAACAAAGCCGTGGCGCAACTGAAGGTCTCGGGCAATCTGGATGTGAATGACCCGGATGCCCTGCTCAGCGCCCTGCCCGCGCTGCTGCCGGTTAAAACCGTGGCCTCGGCCGATGGCATTGTCCGCATCGAACCACTCAAGTAAGGCCTGCAAGCATCACACTTGAGAATATTTTGCATTCGCATGTGTGGTTTTTTGCAGCTGCCCCGTCTTCCTCCCGACTGTGTTGGATACGCACACCTTTTGGCTATTTAGCCACCCCGGGGGATTTCATGTTTCGCGCGCCTTGCCACGCTCCGCACCTGTTTCTTCGACCGACCCTTATTGCCAGCTGCATGGCCTTGAGCCTCAACGCCCAGGCCGAGTCGCTCAGGCTGCAACTGCCCGCCCAATCGCTGGCCACGTCCCTGAGCTTTGTCGCGCAGCAGGCGAAAATCCAGCTGTTGTTCGATGAGACACTGCTCAAACATGTGCAGGCGCCGGCGCTCAACGGTGAATTCAGCCCGGAAGTGGCGATTCGCAGCCTGCTGAAAAACGGCGAGTTCACCCTGATCAAAGTCGGCAGCACCTACGTGGTGCGCCCCGACGAGGGCAAGACCACCCACAGCGGCGCCATCCAGCTGGATGCCCTCAGCGTGATCGGCACCGGTAACGAAGTCGACTCCAGCACCGTCAACCGCTCGACCATGACCCAGGCCGACATTGACCGCTACCAGTCCAACAACATCCCCAGCCTGTTGCAGACCTTGCCCGGCGTGAGCCAGGGCGGCTCACTGAAACCTGGTGGCCAGACCATCAATATTCGAGGTTTCGGCGATGCCGAAGACGTGCCGATGACCGTCGACGGCGCCACCAAAACCGGCTTTGAGCGCTACCAGCAAGGCACCGTATTTATCGAGCCGGAGCTGATCAAGAGCATCGAGGTCGAGAAAGGCCCCAACTCGCCGTTCACCGGCAACGGCGGTTTTGGCGGTACGGTCAACATGACCACCAAGGACGCCCCGGACCTGCTGCAAGACGGTCGCAACAGCGGCGCGATGCTCAAATACGGTTACTCCAGCAACGACCACGAACAGATCTACAGCAGTGCCGTGTACGGCCGCACCGACGACGGGCGTTTTGACGCGCTGGCCTACCTGACCCAGCGCGACGGCGGCGACATGAAGGTGGCCGCCAAACTGCCCAACGACAACAACGAATACCCGGTCAACCCTCAGCGCCTGCCCAACAGTGCCCAGGATGTGGACGGCAAACTCTTCAAGGTCAACGCCCACTTCACCGAGGAGCACAGCGTTGGCCTCTCTTACTCGCGCTCCCACAGCAACCGCTGGACACCATTCTCCGCCGCCAGCTACCCGACGCCGCCGACCCAGGCCAACATCGACCGCTACGGTTACGAAAACGCGCTGAAGCGTTTTTTAGCCCAGCGTGACACCACTGACACCACCTGGTCAGGCAAGTACGAATACACGCCGGTGAATAACCCGCTGATCGACCTGACCGTCAAATATTCCCAGTCCAATACCGACCAGACCGACGAACGCGACGCCACCGCGTTTTTCCAACTGGCCACCGGCGGGCGCAAGATGGACACCGCCTACACCGACAAGAACCTCGACATCCGCAACGTCAGCCTGTTTGACACCGGCCCCTTGCAGCATGCGGTGACCGTCGGCGGGCAAATCCGCAAGCACATCCGCGAAACCGAAATGTGGATGCCCGGCACCACCTACAACACCGCGCGCTACAACTACGGGCACTTCCAGCCGGGTTTCATGCCCCACGGCAAGGTCGACACCAACAGTTTCTTTGTCCAGGACGCAGTCACCGTGGGCGACGTGACCATCACCCCGTCGCTGCGCTACGACCATGTGCGCAACCGTGGCGAAGGCAATGACGCGCCGTACTACAACAACCCGAACCCGTCCTTCGGCCACGATTACAGCGACCGCACTTACACCGGCTGGTCGCCGCGCCTGGCGCTGTTCTGGAACGTCACGCCGAACCTGGGGCTGTTCGCCAACTGGAGCAAGACTTGGCGGGCGCCGGTGATCGACGAGCAATATGAAGTGCAAGGCCTGGGCAGCCGCACCGCCACCAGCGTCGACCTCGACCCGGAGCGCATCACCTCGATTACCCTGGGTGGCGTCACCAGCTTCGACAACCTGATCGCCCAGGACGATAACCTGCAAGTACGCGCCACGCTGTTCCACAACAAAGTCGAAGATGAAATCTTCAAGGCCACCGGCGTTGGTTGCCAAAACCAGGCCATCAACGGCGGCACCATTGCCAACGCTTGCCCGCCTGGGGCGATGTCCAACTACCGCAACATCGGCGGCCTGACCATCAAGGGTTTTGAGCTGGAGTCTTTCTACAACTCCACCTACCTGTTCGGCTCGGTGTCGTTCGCCTACGCCAAGGGTGAACACGAAGGCGCCTACACCAACCCGTGGGGGCCGGATGTACCGGCACGTGACATTCCACCGACCAAATGGGTGCTGGTAGTGGGCACCAACATCCCGGCCTGGGATGCCCAGGTGGGCTGGATGGGCCAGTTCATTGGCGCGACCGATCGCTTGCCGAGTGACAAATATTCCGGCGGCCCGGGCAGCAGTTTGGGCGACCTGTTCTACGACCAGTACGGCAACAAGGCCTACAACACCCAAGGCCTGTTCGCCAAATGGAAACCGCAACAGGCCTACCTCAAAGGCACCGAGGTGAACTTCACCGTGGACAACCTGTTCAACAACAACTTCCGCCCGGCCTTGAGCGGTGATCGTGCCTACACCAAGGGCCGCGATGCGAAGGTCAGCATTACGCGGTTCTTCTAAAGACCAGGGTGACGCCATCGCAGGCAAGCCAGCTCCCACAGGAGATCTCGGTCCATCAGACGATAGAGATCAACTGTGGGAGCCGGGCTTGCCCGCGATGGCGCCGTGCCTGCCAGCTTAAAGATTGAAACTGTACGGATAAATCTGCGACCAGCTGTAGGCCCTTAATCAGCGAGGGTTGTGGCTAGATGGGCTTCCCTTGAAGCCCTCCAGATTCTGGTCCCCACTCATGAGCTCGCGCGAAAACACCGGCATGGCCCTCGGCCTGCTGGGCGTCGTCATCTTCAGCCTGACTTTGCCCTTCACCCGTATCGTGGTGCAGGAAATCCACCCCTTGCTCAATGGCCTCGGGCGCGCCTTGTTCGCGGCGATCCCGGCAGCAGCGCTGTTGTTGTGGCGACGCGAGCGCTGGCCAACCTGGCGCCAGGTGCGCGGTCTGTGCCTGGTGATTGCCGGGGTGATCCTGGGTTTCCCGGTGTTGTCGGCCTGGGCCATGCAAACCTTGCTGGCGTCCCATGGCGCGCTGGTCAACGGTTTGCAACCGCTGTGCGTGGCACTGTATGCGGCGTGGCTGTCACATGAGCGGCCGTCAAAAGCCTTCTGGGCCTGCGCAGCGCTGGGCAGTGCGTTGGTGCTGAGTTATGCGTTGATCACTGGCGCGGGCAGTATCCAGGCCGGCGATTTGCTGATGCTCGGCGCGATTGCCGTGGGCGGCCTGGGGTATGCCGAAGGCGGCCGGTTGGCCAAGGAAATGGGCGGCTGGCAGGTGATCTGCTGGGCGCTGGTGCTGTCGACACCAGTATTGATCGGCCCGGTGTGGTACTTGGCGGCGCAGCATCAAGGCGCGATTTCCATGCGCACCTGGTGGGCGTTTGGGTATGTATCGCTGTTCTCGCAGTTTTTGGGGTTCTTCGCCTGGTACGCCGGGCTGGCCATGGGCGGCATTGCGCGGGTCAGCCAGATTCAGCTGTTGCAGATCTTCTTTACCATCGCGTTTTCGGCGTTGTTCTTTGGTGAACATATCGAGCCGATTACCTGGGTGTTTGCGTGTGGCGTGATCATTACGGTGATGCTCGGGCGCAAGACGGCGGTGCAGCCTGCACCGGCTTGTGTGGGAGCTGGCTTGTCGAATCGTCGCACCGCTGCGATGCAGACACCTCGGTCTATCAGCAAACCCAGGTGATGCCATCGCAGGCAAGCCAGCTCCCACAGGAGACCGCATTCAGTTCAAGAAGCCATCCGCGCGCAGCAGGGTTTCCAGGCAGTGTTCGCTGATGTGGTAGAACGCCTTCAGCTCCTGGATTTTTTCCAACAGTTGCGCATTGTCCACAGGCTCGGTGCGCTTGACCGCCAGAATCATCTTGTTCTTGTTGGTGTGTTCCAGCGAGATGAACTCGAACACCTTGGTCTCGTAGCCACAGGCTTCCAGGAACAACGCACGCAAGCTGTCGGTGACCATTTCCGCTTGCTGGCCCAGGTGCAGGCCGTACTGCAGCATCGGCTTGAGCAGCACCGGGCTCTGGATCTGCAGGCGGATCTGTTTGTGGCAGCACGGCGAGCACATGATGATCGACGCACCGGAACGGATGCCGGTGTGGATCGCGTAGTCGGTGGCGATATCGCAGGCATGCAGGGCGATCATCACATCCAGTTCGCTGGGCGCCACACTGCGCACATCACCACACTTGAACACCAGCCCCGGATGCTCCAGGCGTGCGGCGGCGGTGTTGCACAGGGTTACCATGTCTTCACGCAATTCCACACCCGTCACTTCGCCCTCGGCCTTGAGGGTGTTGCGCAGGTAATCGTGAATGGCGAACGTCAGGTAGCCCTTGCCCGAACCGAAATCCGCCACGCGCACCGGCTGGTCAAGCTTCAACGGCGATGAGGTCAGCGCATGGCTGAACACTTCGATGAACTTGTTGATCTGCTTCCATTTGCGCGACATCGATGGGATCAGCGCCTGCTTGGCGTCGGTGACGCCCAGGTCCGCGAGGAAGGGTCGGCTCAAGTCGAGGAAGCGGTTTTTCTCGCGGTTATGCTCAGCAGAAGGCGCCTCGCGCAGTTGCTGCGGCTTGCTTTTGAACAGCGAGCTTTTGTTCTTTTTGCTGTATTCCAGCTGGGCTTCGTCGGTCAGCGACAACAGGTGCGCATTCTTGAACGACGCCGGCAGCAGCGCGGCAATTGCCGCCACGCCTTCGGCCAGCGGGAAGTTCTTGGTAACGTCGCGGGTCTTGTAGCGATAAACAAAGGACAGGCACGCCTGCTCCTTGACCACGACCTGCTTGATGATCAGCCGCTGCAACTGGGCTTCTTCGCCGACGTACTTGGCCAGCACCAGCTTGATAAACGCGTTCTGCGCGAGGCTTGCGCTCAGCAGTTCGATGAACTGGGCGTGATGATCCGGCGCAGGGCTGGCAGGTTGAGCGGTGACAGACATGAACAAAAACGCCTCGGGCAAAGAATGCCGGGCATTTTAGGGGGGATGAAGGTTTAGGGCACGGGGTTATTTGATCAACGGTCGCTCAGCCGCCGCAAATCAAATGCGGGAACCACTTTTCTCTGGAAACTGACTTATGTGGAGGGCTGGCTTGTGTGGGAGCTGGCTTGCCTGCGATGGCATCACCTGGGTTTTCTGATGGACCGAGGTGTCTGCATCGCAGGCAAGCCAGCTCCCACACAAGCCCGGCTCCCACAGAAAAGCAGCTATTCCAGCACTATCAGGCGGTTAGGCAGCTCATTACGCGTCTGCGTCACCGGCACATGCACCTTCAGCAATTCACCACACGCCTCGATGCAGGCAATAAACCCCGCCAGCGTCTGCCCCTGCTTCACCTGCTGGGTGAATGCCTTGACGATCTCATCCCAACTGCTGTCATCCAGGTGCCTGGAAATACCATCGTCCACCAGGATCTCCACATACCGCTCCGCCTCGCTGACAAAAATCAGCACGCCGGTGCTGCCCAGCGTGTGGTGCAGGTTTTGCTCCAGGAACTGTCGACGGGCCAGGTTCGATGCACGCCAGTGGCGTACCGAACGCGGAATCAGGCGGGTGGTGACCTTGGGCAGGCGAAACAACAGGCACAGCACAATGAAGGTCGCCCATTGCGCCAACAGCAAGGTGTACATGGTCAGGTAGCCCGACAGGTAGTGCACGATGCCAGGCACCACCAAGGCGATCAGGCTGGCCCACAGCAGCGGGATATAGGCGTAATCATCCGCGCGCGCGGCCAGCACGGTGACCAGCTCGGCGTCGGTGGTTTTTTCGACGCGTGCGATCGCTTCGGCGACTTGGCGCTGCTCGTGTTCAGTCAGTAATGCCATGGTTGTAGATGCTCTGTTCTAGTTATTGTCATTACCAGCCACCTGAGGCACCACCGCCGCCAAAACCACCGCCGCCGCCTCTGAAGCCACCAC